>CAZNXP010000048.1:0-10845 GCA_964576955.1 uncultured Algimonas sp. | reverse complement strand
GTCGAATCACTGCTCGCCATATCAACGTCGAATTATGAGGTTAGTGATGACGTTTCTCAAAAAGGCCACTATGGCCGCTTCAGTTTCTGTTTTAACGATTATGACGACCCCGTCGGCATTTGCTCAGGATGATTTTACGATCAAGCTTGGCGGACGGCTGCATGTTGATTATGCGTCGGCGAGTTCCGACAATACGGATTTTGACGTTAGCGCAACAGCTCTGCGCCGCGCCCGTCTTAAGGGTCACGGACAGTTTGGTAAGGGACTTAAATATAAAATTGAAACGACCTTTGATGAAGGCGGAGATGTCAATCTTGAAGACGCTTATTTGTCATGGAAGCCCGATGGAAGCCCGATAACCTTTAAGGCGGGTCATTTTAAAACACAGAACTCGCTTCAAGAAGCCAATTCATCTCTGGATGAGGATTTGATTGAACGCGCAGCCTTTACAGATGCCTTCCAATTGGACCGCCGTGTTGGTTTCGAAGTTTCAACTAAGTCTGATAATTACCAAGTGCAATTAGGCGTTTTCGGCGAAAATCTCGAAGAGATAGAAAATAATGATGGCAATGAAGGCATCGCGATTGCGGGCCGCGGGGTCTATAAATTCGACGTGGCTGGCGGCCTCATCCATACGGGGGCTTCATTTCGATATCGTGACCAAAATGACGCAAGTGATCTGCGTTATCGTCAGCGCCCATTTGTTGAGCAAACAGGCCGCATTATTTCAACGGGCCGCGTGGCGGAGAGCGATACGTTCTTCGGCGGTGAAGTCGCAGGCCTCTTCGGGCCCGCTTGGGCCATCGGTGAATATACGGTGGTCAATGCAGATTGCGCCGAAGGCTCTACCGTTTGTACTGAGGACCCGAGTTTTACGGGTTGGTCCATCGGCGGCGGTTACGTTTTTGGCGGCAAGCGGAATTACTCAACCGGTAAATTTAAGCGCGTCACCGTTGACAATCCAGTCACGCAAGGCGGTTGGGGCGCTCTATCTGTCAATGCTCGTTACGACACACTCGACTTAACAGACGAAGGTATTCAAGGCGGCGATCTGGACACATTTGCCGTTGGCGTGAACTGGTGGCTGCACAAACAAACGCGTATTCAGCTTAACTATTTCAATTCCGATGCAACTCTGTCTGGAGAAAATACGGGTGGGAGCTTGGGCGTTGCGGATGTATTTGCTCCAAGTACGACTGTGGATGACGTGACAACTCTTAGAGGATTTGATGAAGACACTGTTGATGGTTTCGTGGTGCGTTTGCAGTACGACTTTTAATTCAGGAAACTGATCAATCGGGAGTGGCGGTGCACTTAATTAAGTCGTCCGCCAGTCCCGGTACCAGTCGACAAATTTTGAAATACCCGTTTGAAGCTCAGTTTGAGGCGTAAAGCCAAACGCGCTTTGCGCGGCGGAAATATCAGCAAAGGTCTCCCGCACATCTCCCGCTTGCTGAGGCTTGATAACCGCTTCCGCTTTACGTCCACAAGCCATCTCAACGGCATGGACTAAGTCATAAAGACTATTGGGTGCAGAATTTCCCAAATTGAAAATCTTATGTCCTTTTGCGGGGCGCTCCAGAACCTTGGGTAAGACATCAATTATGTCGTCGATAAAGGTAAAGTCGCGTTTCATAAGTTTTGGCGCGAAGAGCGTTATTGGCTCCCCAGCCAAAATTTTCTCAGTGAAAATCCAATAGGCCATATCTGGCCGGCCCCACGGACCATAAACGGTAAAAAACCGTAAGCCGGTAAGCCGGATATCATAAAGCCGTGCATAGCTTTCAGAGAGCATTTCACCGCTCAGTTTGGTGGCAGCATATAGGGAGGCGGGTTCACGCACGCGGTCAGTTTCTTTAAACCCCGCCGCCGATTCGCGCTCGCCATATACGGAGGAGCTACTGGCATAAGCAACATGTTCCACGCTCTCGCTATGGCGCGCATATTCCAAAATGTTCAAATGCCCTACCACATTGGATTGAATGTAACTATGGGGGTTTTCTAGGCTATAACGCACGCCCGCTTGTGCCGCGAGATGAAGGATATGGGTTATGCGCGTTTTTCCAAGAGCGTTTTCTAATGCGCCTGTTTCCGACAAGTCGAGCTTATAAAAGCTAAAATTCGGATGGGTTTTTAATTGCTCGAGGCGAGCTGATTTTAGAGCGGGCGAATAGTAATCATTGAGATTATCTACCCCGACGACCTTATGCCCTTCGCCCAACAAGCGCTGCGCAGTGTGACAACCGATAAATCCAGCTGCGCCTGTGAGTAAAATTTCCATTTCCGTTAGATAGAGGCTTCAGTCTTATATATCCAATTGAAATCACGCCTCAGAAAAATTCTACTCGACTTTTTAATACACACTTCAGATGTTGCGCGCTAAAGGGGATTCGAGACATTCAACCGGCGCATAAAAGGTAACTATCATGGCGAAATTTTTTGGCACAGACGGCGTTCGCGGTTTGGCGAATAACGGGAAAATGACGCCATCAAGCATGTTGCGATTGGGCCGTGTCGTGGGTCAATATTTCGCGTCTCAATCTGATGGCCGTGCTTCCGCTGTTATTGGTAAGGATACGCGCCTGTCAGGAGATATGATTGAGAGTGCGCTCATAGCGGGGCTGACCTCTGTGGGGGTTGACGTGATACGCGCGGGAGTCATCCCGACGTCGGGGGTGTCGCTTATGACCAAAGGACTACGCGCAGATTTAGGCGTGATGATTACGGCCTCTCATAATAAATATCCAGATAATGGCGTAAAATTCTTTGGGCCGGATGGCCGTAAATTAACTGATGACGCCGAGGCCGAAATTGAAGCCTTATTGGTGGGGCCTGAGACCGAGGGCGTGGCATCAGCAGAGCTAGGCCGGGTAAACTCACCTGAGGGGCTTCAAGCGCGCTATATTGAATTGTGTAAATCGACGCTGCCTGAAGGACAGGATTTGAGCGGCCTGAGAATTGTTATTGATGCGGCCCATGGCGCGGCCTTTGCAACTGCCGCATCGGTGCTTCGGGAATTAGGCGCAGACGACGTCATCTCCATTGGCGATGCGCCGAAGGGGGATAATATCAACGCTGGCTGCGGTTCAACGGCGACGGATTTGTTATCTGAGACGGTTGTTAAGACAGACGCTGATGTTGGAGTTGCCTTAGATGGCGATGCGGACCGCCTGATTATGTGTGACGAAAAAGGTAAAGTTATTGATGGGGATCAGCTGCTAGGCCTTATCGCCACGAGTTGGAAATCCCAAGGGCGGCTGCGCGGAAATGGCCTTGTCGCCACGGTTATGTCCAACCTCGGTTTAGAGCGATATTTAGAGGCCCATGATTTGAAACTTGTAAGGACGCAAGTTGGGGATCGTCATGTAGCGGCCAAAATGCGCGCAGATGGATATAATGTTGGGGGCGAACAATCGGGCCATTTGCTCATGACCGATTATAGTCCCACAGGCGACGGAACCATGGCTGCCATTCAAATTTTGGCTGAAATTAAGCGCCAGGGCCGCCTTGCGAGTGAGGTTCTGACGGTGTTTGACCGAGTGCCGCAGCTGTTGAAAAATGTACGTTATTCGGGCGAAAACCCGATGACACATCCCAAACTATTGTCGGCGATTGAAGGGGCGCAAACTGTTCTTGCGGGGCAGGGACGGGTCTTAGTTCGGGCGTCAGGTACCGAACCTCTTATACGCGTCATGGCAGAAGGCGATGATCAGGCTCTTGTCGAAGGACAAGTTGACCATCTAGTGTCCGTAGTAGAATCGTTATTTAAATAATAGACAGTTATTTCTAAAGGGCGGCGACGCGGTCCGCTTCAGTTGCCATACATAAAATATGATAGAACGTGCTGACAGGTATGGTCTGAGCGATATTGGTGCGGCAGGCATTAATCTGATCATTCCACAATCCATCTGATGTGAGATAGGTCGGGAAAAGAGCATCTATTGTCGCCGCGGCCATGTCGCGGGCGCCCGGTGTTTGCTTTTCGGCCATGGCTAAATGGGCTTTGATAACTTCCGTTTGCACCCATAGACGTTTTGTTTCGCGCAGGATATTCCCTGATTTATCTTCTTCGTCATTCAGGAAATAGCCGCGCTCGAAAAGGGCTCTCGCATATAATGAAGATTGATATCTTAGGGTATTTTTGCCCGCCGCTTTTTCAAATTGTCCAAGCAACCAAATCCATTCCACCGCATGTCCGGGTTCAGAGGCTTGGCCTTTAGAGCCAGATGTGAGTGTCCAATCCGCTTCAAAAAACTCACTAATTGTGCCCGCGTCGAAAAAGAACTTTTCGAAAAGCTCAAAGACGGTTTTGGCATAAGCTAAATGTTTCGATTGCCTCGTCACCCCGTATAAAAATAAGCTGGCTTCGAATAAATGCATATGCGGGTTTTGACGGCGCGGGGCGGTCATCTCTACTTGGTCTGATTCTTTCCAGCCGCCCGAAGGATGCGTCAGAGATTTATCAATCCAGCCCAGTAAGCTATCCGCCTCTTCCAGATATTTGTCTTCGCCTGTAAGCTCATAAAGGCTGCTGGCTGCGAGAGTGTAAAACGCATGATCATAAAGATCGCGCATTGAATTAGTAATCTGTCCATCTGCATTGACGCGGTGAACATATCCGACTTCTTTCATCGCCTCATAAGTTGAAACCGCAATATCACGTCCATCATACCATCCGGCAGATGCGGCTTTCGCATAGACATAAATTTGTCGAGCTAAAACACGCCAACGCCGTTCCGCGGATAAATCGGGAGAGCCATCTAGGTGTAAATGTTCGACCCAGCTACCATCTGCCTTTTGTGCGCGTTCGGCCCAAATAGGCAGAGCCTTTGCCGTGCACCAGTGGCGTAAACGGGCCGCACTTTGTTGTAAGGCGTCCACTAATAGCGCTCTGCTGATTTTAAGATCAGATCTCGCGCGCCGTCCTGAATATCTGGATGAGATTGTGCAAAGGCCAATACGGCTTCAAAATAGCCAAGCTTTGACCCGCAATCATAATCTTGGCCTTCATATTTGAACGCATGAAAATCTTGTGTTTCCATCAAGCGCGCCATCGCATCTGTAAGTTGGATTTCTCCGCCAGCCCCGGCAGCTTGATCTTTCAATAGCCCCATAAGTTCAGGTTGAAGGATGTAGCGGCCTGTGATTTTCAGATTAGACGGCGCGTCTTTCAATGCCGGTTTTTCGACCATGCCATCCATGGCAATAATCGATGCATCTTTTGCCTTTTTTGGGTCCTTCGGTTTTATGACGCCATAGTTCGAGACCCGCTCGTCTGGTACAGGGTCAACCGCGATGATATTTCCGCCGACTTCATGATAGGCATCCATCATTTGCGCGAGGCAAGAACGCGTGTCTGATTGTATCAGCACATCTGGCAGTAAAACGGCAAAAGGATCATCACCGATTATATCGCGCGCGCACCAAACCGCATGTCCGAGGCCTTTAGCCTGTTGTTGCCGCACAAAACTCATCGTACCTTCAAGCGGTTGTTTGGCTTTTAGGCCGTCGTATATGTCTGTTTTTCCCTTGCGCTGAAGCACGTCTTCAAGCTCATAGGCACTATCGAAATAATCCTCGATGGCGATTTTGCCGCGCGCTGTGATGAATACGAAATGTTCAATTCCAGCCTCAACAGCTTCGTCTACAACATATTGTAGCGCAGGGCGATCCACCACTGTTAGCATTTCTTTGGGAATCGTTTTTGTCGCGGGTAGTACGCGAGTCCCAAAACCGGCGACGGGAAGAACGGCTTTTTTGACGGGCTTCATAATATGTCTCCGTTATTTGTTGCTGGTTTTAACCTATATTTTTTGATCAAATTCACCGATTTCGTCATAAGCGGCTAAGCGGCGCTCAATCTCTCTGAACATACCCACCATATTCTCTTCAGAGGTAGGGCTTTCCACAACGACAACGAGGTTCGGTGTATTCGAGCTTGCCCGCATTAACCCCCATGTTCCGTCCTCGAGTGTTAGGCGCACGCCGTTGACCGTATTAACGTCAATAATTGACTGGCCGAGGATTTTTTGCCCCGCCTCAGCATCTGTTTTCACATCGGCAATAATGCGGTCGATAACCCCGTATTTTTCTTCATCTGCGCAATAAGGGCTCATGGTTGGGCTTCCCCAAGTTTTCGGCAGAGCTTTTCGCAGGTCGGCCATTGTCTTTCCTGGATTTCGGTCCAGCATTTGTAAGATGGCAATTGCCGAGACAAGACCATCATCATAGCCCCGACCAATCGGTGCATTAAAGAAATAATGACCTGATTTTTCAAAACCGACGAGGGCGTTCAGATCGTGCACACGGCGTTTGATATAGGAATGACCCGTTTTGTAATAATCAGTTTTTGCGCCATTTGCCTGCAAGACTGGGTCTGTATGATACAGGCCTGTTGATTTCACATCGACGACAAATTGGGCATTCTCATATTGCGCGGACAAATCACGCGCCAGCATGACGCCGACCTTATCGGCAAAAATTTCTTCCCCTTCATTATCCACCACGCCGCAGCGATCGCCGTCGCCGTCGAAACCTAAAGCGACCTCAGCCTTATTCTCCAAACAAGCATCGCGCATTGCGTGTAGCATCGCCATACTCTCTGGATTTGGGTTATAATTTGGAAAGCTCCAATCCAGATCACATTCGACAGGGACTACATCAGCACCGATGCGGTTGAGAACCTCTTCGGCGAAAGCCCCAGCTGTGCCATTTCCGCAAGCTGCGACGATGCGGATCGGGCGAGACAATTTTACGTCTTTTGTCAGATCGGCAATATAGGCCTCTCTTACGCCGTCGACATAGCGGTAGCTACCGCCGCCGCGAGTTTTGGACTCGCCCTTCAGCACGATTTCTTTCAGCCGCGACATTTCATCTGGGCCAAATGTTAGAGGCGCTTCGATTCCCATTTTAACGCCTGTCCAACCATTTGAATTATGACTAGCCGTGACCATCGCCACGCCGGCGCAGTCTAAATGGAATTGTGCGAAATAGGCCATAGGCGAGAGGGCTAATCCGATATCATGGACGTTCACGCCGCCATTCATTAAGCCCGTCATCAGCGCCATTTTTATGCCTAATGAATAATGCCTGAAATCGTGTCCCACTGCGATATTTGGGTCGACCCCGCGTTCATGCATGAGCGTCGCTAGGCCTTCGCCTAGCGCTTGTATCCCGTAGAGATTTAATTCTGACGCTTTCTCGTCCGTTGGCAGGCCAAACCACCACCGTGCATCATATTCTCGAAAGCCTGTAGGCTTAACCAGCGCACGTGTTTCAAATTCTAAAGTATTTGAGGCAATTTTTGGAAGAGGAAGTCGCGTCATGTTTTTAATCCGATAATTTTGCGAGTATATACCAAGAATTCCCTAATAATTTGGCAAAGGCCTGCCGGATTTTAAAAGCTGATGGCTGCCACCTAATGTAATTCCCTCTGCATTCAGGAATTTGGTACTAGAGATAGGCTTGCAACTCTCTGATAAGCCATGTTTATACAGAGCAGCGGCTTTGCTCGGCAATCAAGAAAGAAGAGCGCATGAAAGGCATCATTTTAGCAGGGGGCGCAGGGACGCGGCTTCACCCCGTCACATTGGCTGTCTCAAAACAATTGCTGCCCGTGCATGATAAGCCCATGATTTACTACCCGCTGTCCGTATTGATGCTGGCAGGCATTCATGAAATTCTGATTATAACAACGCCGGAGGATCAAAGTCAGTTTCGCCGTCTTCTAGGCGATGGCTCACGTTTTGGCGTTCAGCTCAGTTATGCTGTTCAAGCGGCCCCAAATGGCCTCGCCGAAGCTTTCATCATTGGCAAAGACTTTATTGGGGACGATACGGCGGCGCTCGTATTGGGGGATAATATTTTCTATGGACAGAATTTTATGCCGCGGCTTTTGGAGGCCGTTCAATCGGTTGAGGAAAAAGGCGGCGCCGTTATTTTTGGCTATCAAGTTAAAGACCCTGAAAGATATGGCGTTGTTGAGTTTGACGCGGAGCAACGAGTTTTATCTTTAGAAGAAAAACCCACTAAGCCCAAAAGCGACTATGCGGCAACGGGCCTGTATTTTTACGATAACCGCGTCTGTGATATTGCCGCTCAGGTCAAACCCTCAAAGCGGGGTGAGCTTGAAATTACCTCGGTCAATAATGCTTATTTGGATCAGGATGACTTACGCGTTGAGTTGTTGGGCCGGGGCTTTGCTTGGCTAGATTCTGGCACACATGACAGTCTTTTGGCCGCTTCGCAATTTGTTGCGACAATCGAAAAAAGACAGGGGCTAAAAATTGCGTGTTTGGAAGAGATTGGTTTATTGAAAGGGTGGTTAAGTCCTGAGCAACTCAGTTTAAGCGTCGATAAAAAAAGCCAAAGCGAATATGTTGCTTATGTCCGAAATCTAATCGCCAGTTAAACCAGTTTTATGACTTGGCGAGACCTCGCCTTTTGGTGGCGTTAGATTTATCGAGTTTGGCTCTCCACCATACTTCATTCTCAAGATACCATTTGACGGTCTCTTTGAGTCCAGATTCAAAATTATGACGGGGTCGCCATCCAAACTCTTTCTGAATGCGGTCAAAATTAACGGCATATCGGAAATCATGACCGGGTCGGTCTTCTACAAAACCTATCAGTTTTTTGTGGGGAGGGCGTTCTGGAAATGCCGTATCGAGTATACCGCAAATGGCTTCCACGACATCCAAATTTGTACGTTCAGACGCGCCGCCAACATTATAGCTTTCTCCAATCACGCCGCGGCTGGCAATAAGCCAAAGCGCTTCGGCATGATCTTCGACATGCAGCCAATCCCGAATATTTTGGCCGTCTCCGTAAACAGGTAAAGCTTTTCTATCCACACCATTGGCAATCATAAGGGGAATGAGTTTTTCAGGAAATTGCCAAGGTCCATAATTATTCGAGCAATTCGATAGGACGACGGGCAGGCCGTAGGTTTCACCCCAGGCCCGCACAAAATGATCTGACGCGGCTTTAGACGCAGAATAGGGAGAGCGCGGGTCATAACGGCTAAGTTCCGTAAATTCTGGATCGCCGGGTTTTAGAGAGCCAAAGACTTCATCTGTTGAGATGTGATGTAATCGAAAGGCTTGTTTTTCCTTTGCTGGAAGCGCCGCATGGTAGGCTCTGCAAGCCTCTAAGACTTGCACGGTCCCAACAACATTTGTTTGAATAAATTTTGCGGGCCCATCAATAGATCGGTCAACATGGCTTTCGGCCGCTAAATGCATGATGATTGAGGGTTTATATTTATCCAATAAACGCTGAAAAAGATCGAAATCGCAAATGTCGCAGCGCTCGAAATCATATCGAGTATGATCCGAAAACTCAGCCACTGCTTCTGGCATTGCCGCATAAGTCATGGCGTCAATGACGACGACTTTATGCTTTGTTGTTGCCATGAGGTGGCGAACCACCGCCGACCCAATGAAACCAAGCCCGCCTGTTATAAATACGCTGCTCAAGCTGGCTTCCTGTCGTTTAAATGATTTATCGCCGAGCTCGTTATATGTTTTTTCGACTGAAGCGCAAATGAAGACTGGCATAAAAAAGCCCCGCCTATTGGCGAGGCAATAAAGCTTTAAAGTCCATCGAACCTATTTGATGGCTGATAGGAGCTCGGGCGCTGTGACGAGTTGCCGGACGCCGTGGCTTTTTCTTTCTTTGAAAACATTTCCGCTTTCAGCCCAAGCATCGAGAGAGGCGATGTCGAGTTTCTGGCATTGCGGACGCACAGACCATGTGACTTGCGCAGGTGAGCAAACGGTTTGCGTATAGCTCGGACCTGTAGTTGATCCGAGGAATTGAACGGGCGCTCCCGTGCCTGTAGGCAGGCTTTTCGGTTGATGTAGGCCGCCTGTTTTGCTGCCACTATATCCGTAATCCATGAAATTGGCGGCATTTCTGTCATTCACGACAAGGAAGACTTGTGTTTCGACGCGCAGCGTTGGGCTCTCGCAAGTTTCGGGCACGCAGGCGCCTAAGCCTTTCCCTGGTTTCGCGTCGCATGATGTGTGAACCCAATGGACTTCGATTGTATTGCCGGGTTTGACTTTGCGGTAATCATTATCCGCATATGGCGCGAGTTCTGCCTCAGTTAGGTCCCCCGACCCATTACAGGCGTAACCGCCATACTCACTATCATTGACGAAGACAGAGAAGCCTGGGCCTTTGTGTTCGGCATTGGTATGGGTGTGTATGTTACAAAGATTCATCTCTGTACTTGCGGGTGCCATCGCGAAGGTGGTTGTGTTCAAACCGACCTTAGAGGAAATATCCCGTGGCGTTTGAGGCCCCATTGTCAGGCAGAGACTATCAGAGTCTGCAGGCGCAGATGCCTCAGCTTTAACGGGTTCTGATTTGCTTTCAGCTTTCGGCGCTTCAGCTTTACTACAAGCGGCAAGCACGATAGCGCCCGCTCCGAATGTAAGGGTTAGTTTTACGAAATCGGTCATAATTATATGGCCTTATTGAGTTGAGTTGACAGGTGTCGCCCCCGCATTTTCGCGTCTGCGTCATAATTACTACGCTCGCATAGCAAATTGGTTTTATTCATGAAAGATTTTATCCAATTCGTTTTTGATAATTTTTAGTGTCGGCGGATGAAAGCCAAAGGCCATATGACTGCAATCTACTTCATAATGTTTGGCGTGCGGGGTCCATCTGTCTAGTGACGCGCTCCAATGCACAATGGCGTCATGTTTAGAATAGATTGAAATAACGGGACATTGAATGGGGACCACATGGCGTTTGATGGTTTGCTGCGCAATCCAATCTATATCTAATCCGAGGCGGCGATATCGCCCATTTACAAAACTATATTTTGGCCCGCCG
>CAZNXP010000047.1:0-10870 GCA_964576955.1 uncultured Algimonas sp. | reverse complement strand
ATAATATATAATAATAACAATATTTTACATGTCTTTATTTTTTCAATTTATATCATAATTGGACAAATTGTCGCACCTTGTGTAATTGAATATACGTCTGTATAGGGCGCGCAGAAATCAAGGAATCTGCCACAATGGCCAAAAAAGACACATCACCCCCCGCCCCGTCCCCTGCAGTAGCGAAACGCAAAATGTTGCAATTCGTGGATACGCCTCGCGACATGCCCGCAAAACGCGATGCCGAAGTCCGCAATGAAGATTATTTGGAGATTTACGGGGACTACATCGGCGAAAAAGCCCAAGAACAGGCTTCACGCTGTAGTCAATGCGGAGTTCCCTTCTGCCAGAACCACTGCCCCCTCGATAATAATATCCCAGATTGGCTAAAACTCACAGCTGAAGGCCGGACGCAAGAAGCGTGGGAAGTCTCGAACGCAACAAATAATATGCCCGAAATTTGCGGACGGATTTGTCCGCAAGACCGTCTGTGCGAAGGCTCCTGTGTTATCGAGCAATCGGGTCATGGCACTGTCACAATTGGGTCCGTTGAACGGTTTTTATCAGATACGGCCTGGCAAGAAGGTTGGATTCAGCCCCTCGCTCCAAAAAAAGAACGAGCCTTATCCGTCGGCATCATCGGCGCAGGACCTGCGGGCCTCGCGGCCGCTGAACAAATGCGGGAACAAGGCTGGCAAGTCACCGTCTATGACCGTCACGACCGAGCGGGCGGATTACTCATCTACGGTATTCCGAACTTCAAACTGGATAAATCCATCGTAGAACGCCGCGTAAAACGTCTGGAAGAAGGCGGCATTCGGTTCGTCCTTAACTGTGATGTCGGCGCGGACATTAGTTTCGAAAAGCTGCGCGAAAAACATCAAGCGGTCCTGATTTCAACGGGCGTCTATCATGCGCGCGACCTTTCGGTTCCCGGTTCAGGCGCTAAAGGTGTTGTGCCTGCCTTAGACTACTTAATTGAAAGCAATCGCCGCGGATTAGGCGATAACGTCAAAGCGGAAACCGCAGATGGCAAGAAAGTTGTCGTGGTGGGCGGAGGCGATACCGCCATGGATTGCGTTAGAACAGCTGTTCGCCAAGGCGCCTCATCTGTGACCTGCCTTTACCGCCGCGACCATGCGAATATGCCAGGCTCTCGCCGCGAGACCGCCAATGCCCAAGAAGAAGGCGTGATATTCGAATGGCTCGCCTCCCCCCAAGCCGTTCACGACACGGACGGCCAAGTGCGCAAAATTCGCGCTGACCGTATGCGGTTGGGTCCAAAAGACGCGTCTGGCCGTCAATCACCGGAGGCCACAGGGGAAACTTTCAACATCGACGCAGATATCGTCATCAAAGCCCTTGGGTTTACGCCAGAAGACATGAAAATTCTTTCCCCAGACTTGACCGTCACGCGCTGGGGTACGCTCCGCGTGAATCCACTAAGCTTTGAAACTAATCTGCCCGGCGTTTACGCGGCGGGAGATATTGTCCGCGGAGCCAGCCTTGTTGTCTGGGCCATCCGCGAGGGCCGCGACGCCGCCGCCGCCATGCATAAATATCTATTGGGCCTAGAACGCGCGCAAGTGTTGGAGGCTGCAGAATGAGTAAAGAAATTTCAGAAAGCGCCAGACACTTAATGGCTAACCAAAATAACTGGCTAAGCAATTATACGGGTCGGCGCGATGCACTCATCGCTGCCAATGTCTATGACCCCGCCCATGAACGCGCCAATTGCGGCGTTGGTCTTGTTGCCTCTGTAGACGGAACAGCTAGGCGCGATGTCGTCGAAAAATCTATCCAAGCTCTGAAAAATGTTTGGCACCGCGGCGCGGTAGATGCGGATGGTAAAACGGGTGACGGCGCAGGTATTCGCCTTGATATTCCGCAAGAATTTTTCCGCGCCCAAATTGAGCGCGCAGGTCATAAACCAGCCAATGTTAAAATTGCGGTCGGCATGATTTTCTTGCCGCGAACAGATTTTGAAGCCCAAGAAGCTGCACGGACTATCGTCGAAACAGAGCTCCTAAAAGAGGGTTTTTATATTTATGGCTGGCGGCAAGTCCCAATTGATGTGTCCATCATTGGCGAAAAGGCCAAAGCCACGCGCCCGGCGATTGAACAAGTCATGTTCCGCGACCCGAAAGGCCGCAAAGGGAATACGCTAGAGCGCGAGCTTTATATCGTCCGCCGCCGCATTGAAAAGCTCGTCATCAAAGCCGCCATTCCGAGTTTTTATGTCTGCTCTCTTTCTGTTCAGACGATTATCTATAAAGGCATGTTTCTGGCCGAAGATATTGATAATTTCTATCCTGACCTCAAAGATGATCGTTTTATTTCGCGCGCCGCGATATACCACCAGCGTTTCTCAACCAATACATTTCCATCTTGGAAACTGGCGCAGCCTTTTCGAATGTTAGCCCATAATGGCGAAATCAATACGCTGAAAGCCAATGTTAATCATATGAAGAGCCATGAGATTAAAATGGCGTCTTCGGCCTTCTCTGAACGCTCTGAGGATGTGAAACCCGTTATCCAAAAAGGCAGCTCAGATTCTGCAGCATTAGATTCCGTTTTTGAACTTCTGGTTCGGGCCGGACGCTCGGCTCCCATGGCGAAGACATTGCTAATACCAGAAGCCTATTCCAAACGCGGCGACCTTATGCCGGAAAGCTGGCGTTCTCTTTATGAATATTGCAATGCGGTGATGGAGCCCTGGGACGGTCCTGCCGCCCTTGCTGCTTATGACGGGCGCTGGGTTATGGCAGGCCTTGACCGTAATGGTCTACGGCCCTTGCGTTATTCACTTTCGCAAGATGGCATCCTCGCGGTTGGCTCTGAAACGGGCATGTGCCCAATGGATGAAGCTGAGATTGTGCAGCGCGGCGCTTTAAAACCCGGCCGTATGATCGCCGTCGATTTAGAAGAGGGTAAGTTCTACAATTCCACTGACATTATAGATGAGCTGGCAAATACGAAACCTTATAAAAAATGGCTCGAAAAATCGATCAATTTAGATGAAAAACTCACAGGACCAGAGCCTATTACGCTGACGGGTGAAGCACTTGCCCGTCGGCAAATGTCATGCGGGCAAACCTTAGAAGATTTGGAACTTATTCTCTCGCCAATGGCAGAGATGGGCAAAGAAAGCGTTGGCTCCATGGGGGATGATACGCCGCTCGCGGTCCTATCAGATATCTACCGTCCACTGAGCCATTTCTTCCGTCAAAACTTTAGCCAAGTGACAAACCCGCCAATTGACCCATTGCGGGAAACACGCGTCATGGGCCTGAAAACACGTTTCAGGAACTTGCGAAATATTTTGGCCGAAGCCAGCACCCAAACCAAAGAAATGCTCGTCCTCGAAAGCCCAGTCATGACGACAGGCATGTATGAGCGTTACGTCAAAATGGTTGGAAAGAAAAAAGTCTGCGTCATTGATTGCACATTTGATCCAAATGAAGCGCGGGCAACGCCCGGTGGACGGACGTTGAAATCCCTCTTGGCGCGTATCAAGAAAGAAGCCGAAGAGGCCGTTCAAAACGGCATTGAAAACATTGTCCTGTCCGACGAATTTACAGGTGAAAATAAAACAGCCGCCCCGATAATCCTCTGTGTTGGCGCGGTGCAGACATATCTCGTTGAACAAGGACTACGCTCCTCCTGTTCAATCCTCGTCCGTTCAGCGGAGTGTTTAGATACGCATTATTTCGCCGTATTAATTGGTGCGGGCGCGACAGCCGTGAATGCCTATATGGCGCAGGACTCCTTGGCTGACCGCGTAAGGCGCGGCCTCCTAGACATGTCTACTGATGAAGCCGTTGCTCAATATAAAAAGGCAATTGAGGGCGGACTTCTGAAGATAATTTCGAAAAACGGCATTTCCGTTATCTCCTCATATCGCGGCGGAAATAATTTCGAGGCCCTTGGACTTTCTCGCGCTCTCGTCGGAGAAAATTTCCCCGGCATGACCAGCCGAATTTCAGGCATTGGTCTCGCGGGTTTGGAAGTCACAACGATAGAAGCCCATGAAACCGCTTATGAATCTTCAGTTGTTAGACTACCAGTCGGCGGGCTTTACCGCGTCCGCGCCAAGGGTGAACGTCATGCCTATCAAGCGGACATGATCCATATGTTGCAAGAGGCCACAACGCGCGAAGATTATGAGCTTTACCGCAAATATGCGGAGGTCGTGAACAACCAAGCGCCGATACAAATTCGAGATTTGTTGGATTTCAAACCCGCAGGTAAAGCACTGCCCTTGAGCCGTATTCAATCCGTCAATGAAATTCGCCGCCGTTTTTGTACGCCAGGTATGTCGCTCGGCGCGCTCTCGCCAGAAGCGCATGGCACCTTAAATATCGCTATGAACCGCATTGGCGCAAAATCCGTGTCTGGCGAAGGCGGCGAGGACCGCGCCCGCTATAAACCTCTACCTAATGGCGACAATCCCAACTCCGCAGTCAAACAAATTGCATCAGGCCGTTTCGGCGTCACGGCTGAATATTTGAACCAATGCCGCGAAATAGAAATTAAGGTCGCGCAAGGCGCTAAGCCGGGCGAAGGCGGGCAGCTCCCGGGTTTCAAAGTCACAGAAATGATTGCGAAATTCAGAAATGCGACACCGGGCGTGACGCTGATTTCTCCGCCGCCGCATCATGATATTTATTCAATCGAGGACCTCGCGCAGCTCATCTATGACTTGAAGCAAATCAACCCAACTGCGCGGGTCGCCGTAAAACTCGTCGCAAGCTCGGGCGTGGGGACGATTGCAGCGGGCGTGGCAAAAGCTAAAGCTGATACCATCCTCATCGCAGGCCATAATGGCGGCACGGGCGCCTCCCCTCATACAAGCCTGAAATATGCGGGCATCCCTTGGGAGCTAGGTCTTTCAGAAGCGCACCAAGTTCTTACGCTCAATAATTTGCGTGATACGGTGACCTTGCGCACGGATGGCGGGCTTAAAACTGGCCGAGATATTGTTATCGCCGCCCTTTTGGGCGCGGAAGAATATGGTATCGGGACATTATCACTTGTCGCCATGGGCTGTATTATGGTGCGTCAGTGCCACTCTAATACCTGCCCCGTCGGAGTCTGCGTCCAAGACCCAGCCCTGCGTGAAAAATTCACAGGCACACCCGAAAAGGTCATTAATTTAATGACCTTTATTGCAGAGGATGTCCGCGAAATTTTAGCCAGCATGGGCTTTGAAACGCTTGATGAAATTATCGGACGGACAGACCTCCTCGCGCAAGTCAGCCGAGGCGCTGAAAATCTCGATGACCTCGACCTTAATCCAGTCTTAGCCCAAGTCGACGGAACCCGCGTTATGGACAGCCGCCAAGGCCGCATTGAGGTGCCAGATACGCTCGACCCACAAATCGTCAAAGATGCCGCGCAATTATTTGAGCGCGGGGAAAAAACGCATTTGACGTATGCCGTTCAAAATACGCACCGCGCCGTCGGAACGCGGACCAGCTCTCATATTTTCAAAAAATTTGGCGCGGAGGGCATGCCAGCCGGGCACCTGACCGTGCGCCTACGCGGGTCAGCGGGACAATCGCTTGGGGCATTTGGCATGACAGGCCTTCGCCTAATCGTTGACGGAGATGCCAATGATTATGTTGGCAAGGGCCTATCTGGCGCCGAGATTATTGTTGCTCCGCAAGGGCGCTCGCCGATTGACCCTCACGCCTCTGCCATTATCGGCAATACCTGTCTTTACGGCGCAACTAAAGGAACGCTTATGGCGGCGGGCCGAGCGGGGGAACGATTTGCCGTTCGCAACTCTGGCGCAGACACTGTCGTCGAAGGCCTTGGCACAAATGGCTGTGAATATATGACGGGCGGCACAGTCGTCGTACTTGGCTCTGTCGGCGATAATTTCGGCGCAGGCATGACAGGCGGCATGGCCTATCTGTACGATATTGACGATCAGTTTGAGAAAGCGGTTAATCCTGACAGCGTCGTCTGGCAGCGTTTCGGAAGCGAATATTATGAGGAGCAGTGCCTAGATCTCATCAGAAAACATGCTGCACAAACGGGCAGTGAGTTTTCCAAAAAAATCTTAGCTGAATGGGACTTTGCTCGAACTAAGTTTTGGCAAGTCATCCCAAAGGAAATGCTCAATAGATTAAGCGTACCGCTTCAAGAAGCCGCAGAGTAGACAGACCCAAGAATAGAAAAAGGCCCGGTTAGTGACTGGGCCTTTTTTGTAAGTCATGAAATAAACACTTAGCGATTTTTCAAGGCTGTCGCCAAATCTGCGGCTTTCGCCTCTTTTAGCGCCGCGCATAGCTCAATACTTTCCAACGTTTGTAAGAGGCTGCGCTCATAGCCCGGCATTAATTCCGCATTGGCCTCGACAAAATTACTAACATCATCACGGCCCTCTAATGAGCAGAAATTACGGCCTGCCCCCGGCAAACCACCCTTACGGACATCTGGGACTTTATTGACATAGGTGGGCAGGTTCGCTTTGAACCAGTCCCATGTCTGCGCTCCATATTTCTCAGACCCTAATAGGCCGTTCAATACGGTGCCTGCCTGACGGCCCGTTAAAGGACTATCTTCGGACAAAACAACATCCGCTAAAAGCGTCTTATAGACCTCATCATCTTGCGTCGCCGCCAACGCGCCAGCAGCTGAACCTTTTTCCAAAGATGAGCCGTCGGCGGCGAGTTTAAGCATAGGCTCATAAGCGGCAGCGCCTGCACTGCGCATTGTCTCCCGTAGCGCAAGACCTATCATATTCGGCGCGAGGACCGACTTATTCGGCGCGCCATCCAAACCTAAATATTGACGCCCTTGCTTGACCATTAGATCTGAGATTTCGGCGTCTTGTCCTGTTCGTACAAGCAGCCCCGCTAATGCAGGCGCGAGAAGATTGCCTTCCACTGTGTCCGTTCCAACAATCCGCTTATAACGCGCCTTATAGGTTTTCGTCACATGGCGCGCGAGATCATCGGCGCTGCCTGGAATTTCGCTGCGCATAAAGCCCAGCAAGCGCGTAGAACCAGAGGCCACATCATATTCAGGATGGGCAGCAAATGCGCTCATACCATCCAAAAAGACGCTCGCCTCTACTTCTCCGGCCCTGAAAGCCGCGACAAGACTATCTTGCGCTGTCAAAGCTTCTCGGGTGTTGAGCTCGTCTAGATTATCAACAAGGGCGGCCCAAGCGTCGCTATCCATTGTAAATCGGTAATAGCCAGCGCCATTTTGGTTGAGGCTAACCCAATCCACAGCACCCGGTATTTTAATCTGAGTGGCATTCTGGTCTAGCAAGGTACATTCTTTGCCCACTTGGCCGTTCTGACCATAAGCAATACAAACGGGAATTTTCCAGCTTTGACCTTGCTGCGTCTTTGATCCCAGCGGGGCATAGCGTTTTTGGCTCAACACAATGCCCGTAACAGGACCTGTGCCTTTGACAGGGTCAGTGAAAATTTGGG
Organism: uncultured Algimonas sp.; assembly: GCA_964576955.1. GTDB lineage: Bacteria > Pseudomonadota > Alphaproteobacteria > Caulobacterales > Maricaulaceae > Litorimonas. The sequence goes on along the minus strand of CAZNXP010000047.1, from coordinate 3,419 downwards.
CTTTCACCAGCGGCAGGCCAGGTTGATCCACGAAACTCTTCATCGCCTCAACGACATTAGGATTGCCTGACCCATCTGCGATAGATTGGAAAAAATCATCCCCTGTCGCGACATCATCCGCATAGCGGTCCATATGTAGGCGCACGCCTTTTTGGAAAGCTTCCTCACCGACGAAACTCTCAAACATGGACAAGACGCCGCCGCCTTTACGGTATGTAATCCCGTCAAATTGATCCATGACATTTTCAGAGCGCTCTAGGGGTTCTCGAACTTTTCGCGTTGTGGAGAGCGTATCAATATTCATCGCGCCGAGAGCACTATTCAGCGTATTGCGATCATAATTCCCATCAGGATAAGCCAGCGCTGTGCCCTTATTACCCGCCCAAGTCGCGAATGCCTCGTTCAGCCAAATATCTTCCCACCAGACCGGCGTGACCAAATTGCCAAACCATTGGTGCGCAAGCTCATGAGAGTGCACACCGTTATAAGCGCGTTTCTGATTTAACGGCGAGTTCTCGTTCAAGAGCAGCAGAAATTCACGGTACACAATCGCGCCGGGATTTTCCATCGCGCCAAAAGCATAATCAGGTGCGGCGATTAAATCGAGTTTTTCATATGGATAAGGACTTCCGAAATATTCCTCCAAAGCCGTCAGAATAGCTTCCGTGCCTTCGAGCGCATATCGGACCTCTTCGCCTTTGCCCTTGGCGGTCAACCCGCGCAATCTCAGTGGCGTCTTGCGGATCGAATTTGGCGGAATCTCTCCGAAATCAACAACATCATAAGGCCCAACGGCAAAGGCTATCAGATAGGTTGGTAAGGGACGGGTTTGCGCAAATTGATGCTTGGTCCAGGTCTGTCCGTCGATTTCAACATCAGTGGTTCCCGTTTTCGGCGTATTGGAAATGACAGTTTCATCAGACGGTGATGTGATGGAGAGTGTGAACGGCACTTTGAATTTAGGCTCGTCGAAACTTGGAAAAGCCTCGCGCGCGCCGAGAGGCTCAAATTGCGTGACAATATAGGCGTCTTCACCGCGCCGCACTTGATAGGCGGAGTTGAGATTTTGATTATAGGGCGTTTCATATTCCAGCGTAATAACGCCTTCGCCTGCAGGAATATCTCCATCAGCTGTCAAATAGGCAATTCCAGACGGCGCTTCGGTTAGGGGAACAGCCGTAAAGGTCAATGTTTTTGAAGACCCGTTTGCGTAATCAATCTTTGCGGATTTAACCGTCATTTCCTTGGCGTGAATCCAAATACGGTCTTCGCTTTCATTCACGGTTACGTAGATCGCAACCGTGCCAGTCATCCCGTCCTGTTGAGGGTCAATGCGCATATCAACGCGGTAGCTCTTAGGCGTAACCGTATCTGGCAATTCTGCATGGGGGATCAATTTAAAGATTTGCGCCATATCTTGGGTGTGCTGCACTTCAGCTGGTTTTTCAGCTCGCTGATCCCCAGCATTTTTACAGCCCGCCAAGAGCAAACAGCTCAGACTTACAGAGGTGAAAAATTGACTAAAGCGCATAATATCTATCCTAAAACAACCCGTTTATCGCCCCTAACCTACTCCTGACGGTAAATCATACTGAATTCTGCGATAGTCCTGCAAAATCAAACTCGCTATTCATAAAGTTATGGTATAACAACAGTCAAATGAGCGCCAATAGCGATATATCAGAAGACGACCTAAAGGCGGTCGCAGATGATCGGTTTGATCAACCCAATAGGCGTGGACGCCCGGGACGACTGACGCCTGACCATTCCACAATCATTACACGCCGCATTACGGCCTTGGCCGTTGGCCTCGGCGTCATCATGGCTGTTGGAAAATTCTTTCTTTGGAGCGAAACGGGTAGCGTTGGTGTTTTAGCCTCGCTCGTCCATTCAGCCCTAGATATGTTTGGCGCAGTGGCCAGCTTTATCGCTGTCCGTTTTGCCGCGCGGCGACCCAATTCCGACTATAGATTTGGCTTTGGAAAAGCCGAGAGTTTTTCCGCTGTCTTTCAAGTCTGTCTTATCGTTCTAGGGGCGGCTCACCTCTTTCAAGAAGTCTTCGGGCATTTTGGACATTCGCATGGGCACGGCGTGGCGCAAACGGGCCCCGCCATTATGGTCCTCCTCATATTTATCGCGCTGACCTTTTGGCTGATTATCGCGCAAAGCTGGGCCATCCGCGCAACAGGTTCCATTGCGGTACGCGGGGACCGGGCTCATTATATCGCCGACTTACTCGCCAATATCTTCGTCATTATCGGTATCGCGGTCGCCAGCTATACGCCTTTTGCTTGGGCGGACGCGCTTGTCGGCGGACTCATGGCGCTTTGGTTATTATACACCGCCTTTAAAATCGCGCAGCTGGCTTGGGGTCAGCTGATGGACAGAGAGCTCAACCCAGATGAGCGGCGCACGATTGAGCGCCTCGCGATGGCAGACACGCAAATACGCGCGGTCACAGAATTGCGCACACGTGCGGCTGGACCCCATCTCCATATTCAAATGCGCCTCGACCTAGATGAAACTTTGACACTCTCTGAAACCCATGACCTGATTTTGGCAGCGGAAAAGCGCATCATGGTGGCTTTCCCAGCCGCGGATGTCTTGATCTATCCTCACCCGGCCGGCTGCGGACATAACCATGGCAATGCCCTGTTTCATACGCCTGCGCATTAATTGAAAAATAACAGCGCGTTAAGGCTTCATTTGCCATGTTAATCTAACACGCAAGCTATGCGGACGCTTTATCATTTCCCCCTGCACCCGCCTTCCCGAATGGCCCGCATTGCTTTGGCCGAGAAGAAGTTGAAGGTGCGTGAGCTCGTTGTCAATCCTTGGCAACTCGAGCCTAAGTTTACGGCTTTAACCGCCGAAGCCATGCCGCCTGTCCTCATTGACCTGACGCAGCAGGGGACACTGACGATTAGCGGCGTGCGGGCCATCACTGAATATGCAAATGACGGATCGAAACGAAATCCGCTTCTGTCTGATGACGGCTTTGAACGCGCCGAAGCCCGCCGAATATGTGAATGGTTCAATGAGCGTTTCACGGCCGAGGTTGATGCCTATATCTTGAGCGAAAAAGTCGAACGGGCCGTCTTATCGCAAACGCAATATGATATCGGGCCCGCCGATCCGAAAGTTCTGCGCGAGGGGCGCATATATTTAGCCGAACATTTAACCTATCTGACATCGCTTTTAGAGAAACGCGATTGGCTGGCCGGACGCAGATATTCTTTGGGCGATATTGCAGCAGCGGCGCATCTGTCTTGCCTAGATTTTCTCGGCGAAGTTCATTGGCGCGAATATCCAATCCTAAAAGCTTGGTATCAGAAGATAAAATCCCGCCCGGCGTTTCGGCCTTTATTAGGTGACCGCCAACCAGGGCTACGAGCCCCTCACCATTATACTGATTTAGA
>CAZNXP010000046.1:0-10880 GCA_964576955.1 uncultured Algimonas sp. | reverse complement strand
TATCATTCGCATCTAGGGTTTGGTGTGGACCTGCAGAGATAAAGTCGCCGCCGAAAGTTTCATTGTTGATTTGAAACTCCCAGCCTGACCCCACTCCGCTCTGAATTGGGTTAAATAATCCAGAATTGAGATTTGTGGATCGACCGTCCGCCCCAATAAGATCAGGCGCAGCCTGACCTGATGTCGCCCCGTCTAAAATATGGAAATCAAATACGATTGGAGCTTCGCCGCCATTTTCTTGAAAATCGGAGGCGCCGAAAACAATGACAACTGACGCCGCGCGGAAAAATGGCCTGTCCACAACAGAAGACAAGGCCGGCGCTGATAAACAGCTCGCTAAAAGAAGTCCTGCCCCTGCTATGCGTATTTTTGCCCAAAATGTCACGAAGACCATAATCACATGCAAGGTTAAACATGCCGCTAATGCCCTTGGTTAAAACAATCTAAATTCTAACTCATGTTATTGGCATATTATCTGGTCAAAAAATTCCATGTTTCTATTGACTTTTCATGGGTTAGCGCACATATTTCTGTTATGACAGAAATAACGGATACTACGAAAACGCCAGACGCCGTCAATCGCTTCATTCTCCATTGGGGGGATTTAGGCGGCACATGGGGCGTGAACCGCACGGTCGCGCAAATCCATGCGCTGCTCTATCTTACTGAGCGCCCTTTAAATGCGGAAGATATTCAGACCCAGCTAAAAGTCGCGCGCAGCAACGTCAGCAATAGCCTCAAAGAACTGCTCGCGCTTAAACTTATCAGGCGGAACCCGGTCGCGGGCGATCGGCGAGATCACTTTGTGGCAGAAACAGATGTCTGGCAAGTCGCGCGCCATATTGCGGCGGCCCGAAAAGCCCGCGAAATTGACCCGGCGCTGGCCACATTAACGGATTGCCTCGCCTTAGCAGCGGGCGATCATCAAGTCAGTGATGAGCAAATCAAACGCCTACGCGAAATGCATGAATTCACGGCCACCATGGACCGTTGGTACATGAAAATGTCGTCGCTTCCTTCCTCAACCCTCTCGCGCCTCGTCTCGATGGGAGACGCGGTGGTGAAACTACTGAAATTAGGACAAAAAACAGACTGAGGAAAAGGAGCGGCAAAATGGTCGCCTATAGATTTGAAGACGCAGACTGGGACAATACACCCAAACAAACGCAACATATTGGCGATTTGAGATTTCGCCAGCTTTTCACCGACACGCAGTGGCGGGAGCTGCCTCTACCCGTTCGCAATCGTTTTGGACGGCGCGTAGGTATTGGCGAAGCCATTATTTATAAAGGCCATGTCGAATATAATCACGTCAACCGGTGGGGACGTATCCTCAATGGCGTTCTTAAACTTATCGGCGCACCTCTGCCGCTCGATACACAAAATGCGGGCGCAGCGGCGATTGTCACCGTCACGGAAGCGCCCGGCGTAAATGGCGGTCACGGCGGACAAATTTGGATGCGCCAATATGCGCGGCAGGACGCAAAACGCCCCTTCCCGCAAATCATCCAAAGTGCGAAACGCTTCACAGGCCCCACGGGTATCGAAGAACATATTGGCGGCGGCATAGGCATGAGCTTACAGCCCCGTGTCGAAGACAAAGAGCTTGTCTTCCGCGCCCAAGATATATTCTGGGATATTCCGAGGCCTTGGAAAAAGCAGGGAGGAAAGAAACTCCGCCTCACACTCCCGCGTTGGCTAGGTCCAAAAGTCTTGCGGGCGGGGCATGAGGAATTAGGCGATGGTCAATTCGCCTTCACGCTAAAATTAGAGCATAAATGGTTTGGCAAAATGCTCGATCAACGCGTGTTCTTTCAGGATGAAGTGGCCCTCACCTAATGAAGTTTGACCTAAAAACCCTCCTCACCGGCGGACCAAAACCTATCTGGATTCGCTATATGCTCATTCTGGGCGTGGCGACGATGATAACCCGGCTCGTCCTCGATTCCAGATTTGCGACAACCTCATTTTTCTATTGTCTTGTGCCCTATGTCATTGGGGTGATTCTTTATGTTTGCGTTCCGCAACCCCAAGGTTGGAGCCGGACAAAACGCATTGGGCGGCATTTATTAGCCACTCTGATTGTCATGCTGGCGAGTTCCGCAATTTTATTTGAAGGCTTTCTTTGCGTTCTTATGGCAGCGCCGATTTATATCTTCTTCGCACTGCTCGCAATCTTTGTCACACCGCATAAAGCTGACCCTGATAGGTTCAAAAAATCTGATGTGTTCCGTGCGAGTTTTGTTCCATTGGTAGTGATTATTGTTTCCGTCGAAGGCCTGACCGACACAACGAGCTTCCCGCGCGAAGAGGTCATTTCCCGCACGCACATCTTGAGCCTTACGCCCGAAGAGATACATGCAAACCTTACGCGGCCTGTCCATCTGGACGGCAAGCGCAGCGCCTTCCTCTCCTTATTTCCTTTGCCAGAGCGAATCGAGGCTCCCAATTTTACGCAAGGCGCAACCCATAAGGCCTTCTTCACCTATCGCCGATGGGGATTCACGAATATCCATAAAGGCGAAACCCACCTCCATATGAAAACAGTTCAGCCGCTGTTGGTGGAAACGGAAGTCACAAAAGATACGAGCTATTTTTCCCACTACCTAAAAGTGCACGGCACCCAAATTAAGATGGTCCCGCTAGCGGATGGCACAACACAGGTGAGCCTAACTATTCGCTATCGCCGCACCTTAGACCCCGCTTGGTATTTCGGCCCCATGCAAAGACGCGCCATAGGCGAAAGCGCTGATTATTTATTGACCCATATTATTGGGAAAAGGCCTCGTAATGCGTGAAATATTAGACCGCATACACTCGGCGGATGACTCCAATACATCAAACGGCAGATTATCTTGGGCACCCGCCAAATCGCTTTGGTTTACGGGGCATTTCGTCATTTGGATGAGTTTTGGGCTCACCCATTTCAGCTTCGGTGCATTCAGCGCCTATTTGCTCTTATCCATTCTCATTCTGTGCGGCGGACATAGTCTAGGTATGCACCGTAAGCTCATTCACGATAGTTTCGACTGCCCGCTTTGGCTCGCGCGCTTTGGCACTTATCTTGGCACGCTCGTCGGATTAGGCGGGCCTTTCACTATGATGCGCGCTCATGATTTACGCGATTGGGCGCAACGGCAAGATCATTGCCATGTCTTCTTTTCCCAACACAGTTCGATACCGCGAGATTGGCTATCCCAGACCCATCTAAAGCTCACCTTAGACAATGGGCCTGACATTCAATTCCCAGATAAATTGACGAAAGATCCCTTTATGATTTTTCTGCAACGCACGGTCTGGCTACAACAAATCCCTATTGGCATTCTGCTTTACCTCTTGGGAGATATAGGCTGGGTGGCATGGGGGATTAGCGCGCGTATTGTGATTTCAATTACGGGTCATTGGCTCATTGGATGGTTTGCCCATAATGATGGACCGCGTTCCTTTCACGTCCCAACCCACGGCGTCCAAGGTCATAATGTCCCCGGCCCCATGGCACTCTTTGGCTTTATAACATTCGGCGAATGCTGGCATAATAATCATCACGCCTTCCCTGAAAGCGCGCGCTTAGGATTGCACCGCCATGAATTTGATCCGGGGTGGTGGATACTTCGCGGATTAGAGAAAATTGGTCTGGTGTGGAACCTTGCCACGCCAGAGACCATTCCCATTGAAAAACATCACACAAACCCTATCAGTCCAAGCCCCGAAAAGACGGTACATATTGCGGTTTAAGAAAACATCAGCCCCATGATGGCCCCTGTCCACCGTATTGAAGCTGGCAAAGCCTGCCCCGTAAAGGGGCGTGCGGTTTTAGATATGTCTAAAATATTATGGACAGGAACTCTGATTATATTGAGCCTATGCCTTGCGCCCTTTTTCACAAATCTGGCCGCCATAAGTCTTGGCCTAGGCTTAACCTATGTCACCCTTCTGCTCGGGCATTCGGTTGGGATGCACCGCATGATGATCCATCGCAGCTTCAAAACCGTCACATGGGTTCGGTATAGCCTCTTATACCTCGGCACATTGGTCGGAATAGGCGGCCCATCAGCGGTCATTAAAATTCACGATACGCGAGATTGGGCGCAGCGCGCACCGAGCTGCCATCCATATTTTTCGCATGAGAAAGGATTTTGGCGCGATATAACTTGGCAGCTTTTCTACCGATTTGAATTTGACCACCCGCCGCACATCAAGATTGAACCCGAAATTTCGGAGGACCGCTTTTTACAACATTTAGATAATTATTGGCGGGTCCATCAAATCGCTTTGGCAGGCGGGCTTTACCTCTTAGGTGGGTTGCCTTTTGTTATTTGGGGTATTTGCATACGGGTTGCCATAAGCACGATTGGCCATTGGACCGTCACCTATTTTTGCCATAACCCCGGACCGGGACGGTGGGACGTGAAAAACGCAGGTGTTCAAGCCTCTAATCTTAAACTTAAAGGCTGGATTGGCGGCTTGCTCACCCATGGTGAATGTTGGCACAATAATCACCACGCCTTTCCAGAAAGCGCGCAAATCGGTCTCGAAGCGGGCGAATTTGACCCCGCGTGGATTATCATTTCAGCCTTAGAAAAATCTGGACTGGTTTATGACGTCTCTGCGCCGCGCCGCGATAGAGAAGATTTAACGCAAAGAGTCCCTCTTCCCAATGTTTGAAAAACATGGCACAGGCTATTTCGAAATTATGGAGACAGCTAATGTATTACGGAGGCCGCCTCTTTAGACCCGTTCAAACCTCAGACACATCCCAAACGGGAACTGATACGATATTTAAATATGAGCAAAGCGGGGACATGGTCACGGCGACCTATTCGGGCGGCAATATTCGCTTTGGGCAAATCATCGGACAAGTCGATGAGGACGGCACCTTAGATATGCGCTATCAACATGTGGACCGAGACGGCGCGCTGATGACGGGATATTGCACAACGACACCAGAAGTCCTGCCCGGCGGCAAACTGCGCCTCCATGAAAAATGGCGCTGGACCTGCGGTCACCGCGCCAAAGGCCGCAGTATTCTCGAGGAGATTTAAGCTAACTCACGGATGGGGCAATAAGGCTTTCTTTTTCGGAATGCTCCACCAAATGCGCGGCCAAATCAAATCCAATTTTCACCGCGATGAGCATGACGAGCGTGGCCAAGCCTTCTCCCAATGCGACGGCTAGAAGACTGCTAAAGACAATAACGACATGCAGAATGAGAATGCGCGTATAGGGCATAAACATCTGCTTATTTGGCGTCCGCGTTTTATACTCGCCCTTGCCGTAAAAATTCACAAACATAGAAATCCCGTGACTGAACGCCAGCCCAAGTAAAGACCAGATTAAAACGGAACCCGACAAAGCGGGTATAATTTTCTCCCAGTCAGGCACCGTCTCATAAGTCGAGGATAAAAACATATAATGGCCGAAACAAAACAGGCCGTAATGAGCGGAGAAAAAACCTGCGAGGAATATTAAACCGCCAAGGCTCTCTCGGCGGTTCGGACGATCCGCAGGGCCTCCACGGCAGGATAGAATTTTTGGGATATTGAGGAGCCCAATAATGACATTTTCTAGCCAATAGAGAAAAACAATCGTCCCCGCATCCCAACCAAACCAAAAGACACCAACCAAAGGAATAAGGTTCATTCCAATCAAAGCGATTGCCGCCGGCGTGAATTGGAAATTTGCGAAGAACTTTGTCATAGCGGCTAAAAAGGTCGGCGGCTTTTCATCGCGGCTGTGATGGTGCCGTCATCTAAATAATCTAGCTCACCCCCAACTGGCACGCCGTGCGCAAGGCGCGAGATTTTTACGCCCGTAGGCTCAAGATGGTCCGTGATATAATGCGCCGTTGTTTGCCCATCCACTGTCGCGTTCATGGCCAGAATGACTTCTGCAATATTGCCTTCGCTCACGCGGCTAATCAAACTGGCAATATTCAGGTCTTCGGGCCGCACGCCGTCTAGCGCCGAGAGCGTCCCGCCCAGCACATGATAATAGCCGCGAAACGCGCCGGCGCGCTCCATCGCCCAAAGATCCGACACATCTTGAACCACGCAAATCGTCGTCAAGTCACGGGTCGGCGTCGCGCAAATATGGCACGGGTTCGAGGAGTCGACGTTGCCGCAAATTTTACAAGTTGAAATCCGCTCACCAGCTTCCGACATGGCCTGCGCTAAGGGCATCATCAATGCGTCCGGCTTTTTCAAGAGAGCTAAAGCTGCCCGCCGCGCAGAGCGAGGTCCAAGCCCCGGCAATTTGGACAAGAGGCCAATGAGGCGGTCTATTTCGGGGCTGACGGAACGGTTCGGCATAAATCCGATATAAGGCGTTTCGCCTCTAAGGCCAGCCCAGAAAATCGCTCATTATTTCACCCCAATAGCCGCAGATTTCGGCCCGCGCGGGTCCGCCGCCCCTGCGATAAATCCAGAGGCGTCGCGCCCGACGGAATTTACCCGCCCCAATATGGTTTTCTTGACTTCACCAATGTCAGTGACCGGAAACACATGTCCCATATCTTGCAAGAGTTTGACCGTATCGGGATTGATTGAGGGTTCAGTCGTCACATGATCGGGAAGCCATTGATGATGAATACGTCCGCGGTGCGTCGCTTCCGCGAGGTTCATTTCCCATTCCATCACATTTAATGCGACTTGTAGAACGGAGGTAATAATTGTCGAGCCGCCCGGTGAGCCTGTGGCCAAAATCACCTCACCATCCTTCATGACAAAAAGCGGCGTCATAGAAGAGAGCGGACGTTTGCGCGGTTCTATTTTATTCGCCTCCCCGCCAAGCAAGCCATAGCCATTTGGCGTATCAGGCTTGGCGGCAAAATCATCCATTTCATTATTGAGCAAAAACCCGGCCCCATCGACGGAATATCCAGAGCCATAAGAAAAATTCAGCGTATAGGTCAGGCTCACCGCATTGCCTTCGCGGTCCATAACGGAGAAATGTGTCGTATTGACGGGTTCAGGGGCTAGCTTTGCGCCCGGTAAAATATCGGCTGAGCTCGCCGCTTTCAGCAAATCAATGCCGCCGCGTAACCGCTTGGCATAAGCCTTATCTGTCAAAGCCTCCACAGGCACATCGACAAAATCTGGATCGCCTAAATATTGAGATCGGTCCGCATAGGCGCGCCGCATGGATTCAATTAATTTATGCAAATAGGCCGCGCTATTATGACCATCCGCCCGCAAATTATAGCCTTCCAAAATATTGAGCATTTGAACGACATGCACGCCGCCTGAGGACGGCGGAGACATGGCCGCAATCTCATAACCGCGATAGGTACCGTAAACGGGCTCACGCGTGACGGTCCTATAATTGGATAAATCTTCAACCGTAATGAGGCCCCGCGCTTGCCCCTCTCCCATTTGCATTTCATTGGCAATCAAGCCTGCCGTTTCTCCCGCATAAAACCCCGCCGCGCCATCTTTTAAAATGCGCCGCAATGTTTTCGCGAGATCAGCCTGTTTCCAAATTTGTCCTGCTTTCACATGGCCGAAATAATCTATGGAGCTTTGGTCCGCGGCAAATCGTTTCCCAGCGGATTTCAGCTGTTTCTCGAGCGTATGACTGGCGACAAAGCCTTCACTGGCGAGACGAATAGCGGGACCCATAACTTGACGGCGGGTCATGGTCCCGTAAGTGTCTAAAGCTTCGAGCAACCCCATGACGGTTCCCGGAACGCCTGCGGAGGCGCGGCTATATTGCGCAATCTCATTATCCACATCCCCTTGCGCATTGAGATACATATCGCGGGTCGCGAGGGCGGGCGCCATTTCCCGAAAATCTAGGGCAATGGTCTTTTTCTCTTCCGCCAAATAGACGAGCATGAAACCGCCGCCGCCTAGGTTGCCTGCCTGCGGATGGGTCACGGCCAGCGCGAACCCTGTGGCGACGGCGGCATCAACGGCATTACCACCGCGCGCCAAAATACCTGCGCCGACTTGCGCCGCCAATCTATCTTGCGTGCTGACCATGCCATTTTTAGACAGGGACGGATGGTTGATGGTGCCGAAATTTGTCACCGCTTGCGCGCCCGCACGCGCCGCAGGTTTTTCTTTTGCCGAGACGGGCAAGGCGATGAAACTTAGAGCCGCTGCAAGTAACGCGATAAATTTCATGCTATATTCCTATGTCTGGCGTCAGGTTAAAACGGCAGGTTCATGCCGGGCGGGAGCTGAATATCTCCCATGGCGGATTTCATGGTTTCAGCTTGGGCTTGGTCCAATTTCACCTTCGCATCTTGGAAGGCGGCGATGATGAGGTCTTCGACAACTTCCTTATCTTCGCCCGTCAGTAAAGACGGATCAATTTCCAGCGATTTCATATTTCCGCCGCCCGCAAGGGTGACTGTCACAAGCCCGCCGCCAGAGCGGCCAATGGCGGTTAAATCCGCCACTTGTTCTTGGGCTGTGGCCATTTTCTTCTGCATGTCTTTCGCCTGTTTCATCAGGCCCATGAGATCTTTCATGATATCTCCTAGTCGTCTTTCGGGAAGTCAGAATGAATAACATTATTCGCGCGGTCGCGAATATAAAGCTCTTTCGCCGATGTCAGCAGCGGATGTGAAAAGGCGGGATGGGCGCGGTCTTCTGCATCTTGCGCTGCGGCCGCCGATTTGCGTTGATGAGAGATGGGCTCTGCGCCTTCCTCATCCGAGGGCGAGACAACCCAGAGGTCGCCTGTCATCTCTTGCAAGGCCGAGACAATTTTTCCAATCAGCGCATTTTGGCGCGGGTCTGTGATATTGACGCTTATCGCGCCGCGTTTGAAACTGACAAGACGGACATAGCGTTCGAGGTCAGATTTGAGCCGGATTTGCCTATCGGGCAGCGCCGCAACAAAATCTTCAAAACTGCCAATTTCAATCGCGGGTGTTTCAGGGATGACAGGTTGCGGGGCTTCTAAGGCCGCGGTTGGAGCCGAGTCCTGTGACCCTGAAATAGCTTGTGTCGACACCGCAGATACGGACCCGCCTCCGCTGCTTGTACCCATCGCAGGCGAAATGACAGGCAAGCCAGGGCCGCCATCATCTTGGTCTTTGCGCGCTTGCGTAATAATCGCAGCGGCGAGTTCAGGCGGCGGCATTTGCCCCGCGAGGCTAAGTTTCAATAGCGCCATTTCCGCAGCCGCCAGCGGCGCGGGCGCTTGGCGCACATCATTATAGGCCGCGCTGAGGACTTGCCACAGGCGCGTGAGCTGCCCCACAGATTGCGTCTCTGATAACTCTCGTAATCTCTTGGCTTGGTCTGGCGCCATTTCAAATTCTGCCAAATCGCCAAGCGTCTTGGCGCGGCTGACCTCATGGCAAATATCGAGCAAATCGCGCATGACCACGGATGGGTCTGCGCCATCATCATATTGCGCACGCATCTCCAGCAAGGCGCCTTTCGTATCGCCGCTCGCCGCCATCGCAAATAAATCTAAAATCCGCAGACGGTCGGCAAGGCCGAGCATGGTGCGAACTTGCTCGCCCGTGACCTCATCTCCCTCAAGGCCGGCTTGGACAATGGCTTGGTCGAGCAAAGACAGACCATCGCGAACAGAGCCTTCGGCCGCGCGGGAAATCATCGCGAGGCCTTCATCCGAAATGCGTACGCCTTCTTTCTCGCAAATCCCGCGCAGGTGCTGCGCTAAAATACCCGCATCAACGCGGCGCAAATCAAAGCGCTGACAGCGCGAGAGAACCGTAATCGGGACTTTGCGAATTTCCGTTGTCGCAAAGATAAATTTCGCATGGTCGGGCGGCTCTTCGAGCGTTTTCAGCAACGCATTAAACGCCCCCGCCGAGAGCATATGCACCTCATCGATAATATAGACTTTATAGCGCGCTGTTGCGGGGGCGTAGCGAACGCCGTCTAGCAGCTCGCGCATATTCTCAACGCCTGTGCGCGAGGCCGCATCCATTTCCAGCACATCCATATGGCTGCTAGTCATAATCAGCTCGCAATGCGTTCCGCGTTCAGAGAGCTCAACACTCGGTCCGTTCACTTGGTCTGTTTGATAATTGAGCGCCCGCGCCAAAAGCCGCGCCGTCGTCGTTTTCCCGATACCGCGAACCCCTGTCAGCATAAAGGCATGGGCGACGCGGTTAGCTTCAAAAGCATTTTTGAGCGTCGTGACCATCGCATCCTGACCAATCATATCCTCAAAGGTCGAAGGGCGGTATTTGCGGGCCAGAACCTGATAGGATTCCTGCTCGCCAAACATGGAGGGCGTATCACTCATAGGGAAGATATAGGCGGGCGAGCCGCGAATGGAAAGCGTAGGGCCGCGACCGTCCACAGCTTAGCGGGACGCGGATATGCAAATTTGGCGAATTGACGCCCCGCGCCCATGCGTTACGGTCCTGTGTGACAGGAGGCTGATATGGCACGTCACGATTATAAATTCCGTCCAGACCCTAAATGGGAGGATGGGTTATTTATTCCGCCCGCCCCGATTCCTATGCCAAAACATCCTGATGATTGGACTCCTCTCGATTATTTAGATTCGATCCTCGCGATGAGCCGCAATCCGGTCACGGCCTCGACGGAAGTTTCAATGACATTGGAAGACGTGCAAGTTGACTCCCTGGGTCAGGAATTGATCGTCGTGACCTCACCGGCAGCCATTCGCCACATTTTTATCGAAAAAGCGAAAAACTACCGCATGCATCCAATCCGGCAAGCCGTTCTCAAACCTGTTCTAAAAGATGGGCTTATCACTGCAGAAGGCGACGTCTGGAAATTTGGCCGCCGGGTCCTTTCGCCTATTTTTGTTCCGCGCCAAATTAAGAGTTTTGCCAAATCGATGGTCGATACCACGGATAAAATGCTGACGTCATGTTTCCCAGACGGCGGCACAATCGACATCAGCGAGAGTTTTTTAAAACTCGC
>CAZNXP010000045.1:0-11008 GCA_964576955.1 uncultured Algimonas sp. | reverse complement strand
CATCGGGTTTTGATCCCGTGATCGTTGGTTCGAATCCAGCCGCCCCAACCATATTCACAGCTACGGTTGTGCCTAAGCCTTTGAAACTAAATTGGCTTGGGTGAATTTCCCAAAGTTATCCTCATTTTTTCCTTGACTGTGGATAAAATTACACCTTTATGTTACTCTATAACAAAAGAAAAAACATTCTAACTGAATATTTGCATGAAATTAGCTTGCACTCCATTCCGTGTAATGTTTGATTAAGGAAAGAGCTCGCTTAAGCGGGCAAGATTACGCACCATCAAAGTGTGCGAACGATTTGGAGGACGTGAGTGGTGAACTTAAAACCCGCCCGTATTGCGCTTGGTATTGGTCTTTTGGCCGCGAGCGCTGCTGGGATATCATCGGTTGCGCATGCGCAGGATGATGATGCCGTCAACAAATATGTTGGTGTCCTGAATCAAATCGAAAATGTACGTCTCGCGACGGCTCAAAAAGAACTCATGACGGCTCAGCAAAAAGCCAGCATCGAGAATATCAGAGCTCAAATCAAAACCATCCCCGCGACAAAGGAAGCTGTTCGCGGGATTGTCACTGAGATGGTTGCTGAGATTGAGAAGGTGATCGAGTCTGATTTGCCGTTTCGTAAGGAAGAGCGCTTTGCAAGGTTAGAGCGCATGCGGGCCACTTTGGAAGATTCTGAAGCTGGAGCGGGTGAGCTGTATCGCCGCGCGATTACCCTTTATGATGTCGAAGCCAATTACGGCTACACGATTTCTGCTTATACTGGAAATCACCCAACCTCACCAGGGCGGCGGCTTGCTGCTTGTAAAGAGGATGCCAATTCAGCCGAGTGCAATCTTTCAAAGGATCAGCAAGACCAATTGGCGGCTGGGCTTTCCATTGATGATATTTCAGATTCTATAAAGGATGGGAATTACGTCCACTTTGGACGTTTGTCTTTCATCTATCTCGATTTGGACAGCCGTGAAGGTTTGCGTTGGAGTAAAGACGCGAATGGTTGGGAGCCTCTCAGCTCTAGTGATATTTTAAATGCTCGTCGATCTGTGCGTATTGCGCGCGGTGAGAGTGCCCCCGGTGTCGTAACGGCGCCAATCAAAGTGCAAGCGGCGCAATAGCGTCACTACAATAACCCTGTGTGGGGCGTGAGGTGGCAAATTTGTCCGTGTCGCGCTCGGCATTGAAATAAAAGCAGCCTGGAAGGAAACCATGTTAAAATCTTCAATCGCCAAGCGCCTGATGCTGGCAGGTGTTGCAGTTGGACTGCTCGCCGCCCCGGCTCAAGCTCAGCTTGATACCGCACTGAGTGTGGCTAAGAATTCGACGGCCTCAGCGTCCGCATCCCAGCGGCAAGTCGAGCAACTGGATGACCAAGCCGATAATGCAGTGCGTGAATTCCGGGCTGTCTTGCAGCAAAAAGACAATATTGAATTATTTGTTGCACAGCAGGATATTTTCAGAGCGTCTCAAGTTAGTGAGATTACCTCTCTTCGACGTCAGCTCGGAACTGTTGAACAAATTAAACAGGGCATGAGCCCAATGATGTTGAAAATGGCTTTGAAGCTGGAGGACAGCATTAAGTCTGACCTTCCATTTAATATCAATGAGCGTTTGGCGCGCATTGATAATGTGAAAGCGGTTTTGGGCGATCCAAACATATCCCCTGCGGAGCAATATCGCCGCGTGTTGAACGCGTATAAGATCGAAGTGACATATGGTATGGGTATCGATTCATATGAAGGTGCGCATCCGACAAGAGATGGCAATGTCGTAAACTTTATCCGCTTTGGCCGGACTTCACTCGTTTATGTCTCAAAGGACGAAAGCGAAATCGCAATTTATAATCTGGGTAACAAGAGCTGGGATGTTCTTAGCGGCGCAGATGCCATTCAATTCCGTCAGGCAATTCGTATTGCTAAGGGCGAAGCTGCACCAGGATTGGTCTTTGCACCGGTCCGTGGCGGCAAATAAAATAGAGGAATCAGTCACATGAACGTCAAAATGAAATTTATCGCAAAAGCGACGGCGGCCGTATTCGGTTCCGCCATGCTATTGTCGGCAGGCCCAGCATTAGCGCAATCAGGAGGCATCACATCCGTTGATGCCCTATTGCAGGATATTCGGAATAATTCAGCGAAAGTTGAGCAAGAAAACCGCGAGCGTCTTCAGCGATTCCAGCAGCAAGCTAATCGCCAGACAGCCGAACTAAGCAAAGCTCAAGGTGAGTTGGCGCAATTGGAAAGACGTGCGGCAGAAGTCGAGCGCTCCTTTGCCTCCAACCGGAACCAAATTAGCCGGTTAGAAGAGCAGCTTCGGGCAGCCCAAGGTGACTTTGGTGAGGTTTTCGGTCTCGCACGCTCAAAAGCAGGTGAGTTTAAAGCGCTCCTCGATAGCTCTTTGATCACGGCAGAGTATCCAAAGCGGACAGCCGTTTTGGGCCGAATTGCCGAATCAAAAGCTCTGCCTTCAGCAGAAGAGCTGGACCTTATCTGGAAAACAATGCTGGACGAAATTGAAGGTCAACGAGAAGTTAAAGAGTTCCCTGCGGCCGTTGCAAATATTAATGATGGCGAATCGCAGCAAGTCACTCGCGTTGGACCGTTCTCTGTCTTTACGACGAACGGTGCGCAGTTCTTAAGCTATCAAAAGCCAGATGCAGAATCCGGTGAGAATGCGGCTTTACTGACCTTGCTTCCGAAACAGCCTGGAGGTCAGATTTCATCTGCGGCTAAGCAAGTTGCTGGTGCGGCTGAAGGGTCGATTGTTTATGCTCCACTTGATCCAACCCGCGGGGAGTTGCTGAAATCCTTTGAGCGCGTTCCATCCTTTAAGGAACGTCATTGGGTGCAGGGCGGTAATATTGGTAAGTTCATTATTATCATGGCTGCTTTGGGTGTCTTGTTTGGTATCTTCAATATCATCCGTCTTTTCTTCGCGAAAATGGCGATTAACGGTCAGAAGCGGAAAGCTCAGCCGTCCAAGTCAAATGCCCTTGGCCGCGTTATGATGGCTTATGAAGGTGCGCAGAATAAAGATGCGGACACTGTTGAGCTCAAGCTTGACGAGGCGATCTTGCGGGAGTCTCCGAAATTCGAATTCGGTCTAAATATCCTCAAGCTTCTTGCTGGTGTGGCGCCGCTTCTCGGCCTTCTTGGTACGGTGACTGGTATGATCCAGACCTTCCAAGCTATGATGATTTACGGAACAGGTGATCCACAGCTTATGGCTGGCGGTATTTCTGTCGCGCTTGTGACCACAATGTTGGGTCTATATGCGGCTATCCCACTTCTCGTCCTACACAGCTTCTGTGCTTCTATGGCGCGCTCTATTCAGGGCACATTGGAAGAGCAGTCTGCTGGTATCGTTGCCCGTCACGTGGAAACACGCGGCTTGGGTACCGGTTCTAGCATCGCTTAGGGTTAACTGAACGCAAGACGACGAAAGGCCTACGCCATGGAAAATGTCTTCAACGGTCTCCAGGAATTTCTGGGGACCGGCGGTAACATCCTCTTTTATATCATGATCCTGACGTTCTTTATGTGGACGTTCATCCTGGAGCGATTCGCGTATTATTTATTCGCGCACAAGCCGCTCAAATCCCGGCTAATGTCGGAATGGGATGCGCGGTCTGACAAAACATCCTGGAAAGCCAATGCTGTCAAGGATGAGCTTGTCAGCCAAGTCAAAGAACGCACAGGTGCCAATGTCGGTATCATCAAAACGCTGGTTGCGCTCGCACCCCTTATGGGACTGCTGGGAACTGTGACCGGAATGATTGAAGTGTTCGACGTGATGGCGCTGTCCGGATCTTCTAACGCACGCCTAATGGCGGGTGGTGTCTTTAAGGCGACTATCCCGACGATGGCAGGCATGATGGCGGCTCTGTCCGGTCTTATCTTTGCGACAATTTTGCCGCGGATGAGTGCTCGTGAAACCGCCCGCTTTGCCAATGATCTCGACGAGCACACAGCTCGTATCGCGGCCTAAACGGCTCCCTGAACTAAGAATTTTGGGAAAGGAAACACTATGAGACGCAGCCGCCGCACACAAGGAGGAGATGAGGGCGATGTCGACATGACACCCATGTTGGACATCGTTTTCATCATGCTCATCTTCTTTATCGTGACCGCTACCTTTTTGGACGAGACGGGTATTGATTTGACGCAGCCTCCACCACCGCCCGATGATTTAAACACGCCGCCTCCGCAAAATTCTGCTATCACTGTCTATGTTGATGGTCGTGATTCGTGTGTTGTTGATGGCCGGTCTACCGGGTGTGACCGCGTAATTCTCGCGGTCGAACGCCTCTTGGCCGAAAAGCCTAATGCCGCCGTGATTTTACGGATGGATGAGAAGGCATCGCACAAGATTTTGGTCGAATTAAAAGACGGGTTAGATCAAGGTGGCCTGGCCACAAAGATCGAGATTGTTAGAAATAGCGGTTAAATATAATTCGCGCGTTCACCGCGCGAGCTACTCTTCTGGGAGGTCTGATTACCAGCGCTTTTCCGGGTCAATGTAATAATATCGCATTTGTTCTTGCATTTGCGCTGTATTTGTAATAAGGTAACAACATGGCAAGACGTGCACGTACAGTCATCCCTGAAGAGGATACCGAGTTAAACATGACGCCAATGTTGGACGTTGTCTTTATTCTCTTGATTTTCTTCATCGTGACATCTGTTTTTGTGAAAACACCAGGTATCGATCCCTCCCAACCTGACGCCGTCCTAGATGGCGAGGTCAAACCGACCATTCTTGTCGCGGTGAATGCGGCAAATGAGGTGTGGATTGATAAGCGTCCCTATGACGTTGGCGAAATTCGCCCCATCATTCAGTCTATTCTTGCGGAAAGCCCAAAGGCCGAAGCGATTATCAAGGCCGATAAGGATGCAGAAGTCGGTATCGTCATGTCGGTGCAAGAATTGATGCAAGATTTGCAAATTAATACCCGTGTTGGTACGGAATAAAGGAGACGAAGATGACAAATGCAATCCGTTGGATAGTTTTTACACCTCTCGCTGCTGTTTTTACAGTTCTACTTTTTTTGGCTATGCGTGCCTTAATCTCTAAGGATTTTGTTCCGCAAGATAAGTCCGAAACGGCGAGTTTCGAAATCAATCCGAAAGTCGACGATATTAAAGTTATCGAGCGTGAAACGAAAATTGACAAAGTCAAAAAAGTGAACACGCCGCCGCCGCCGCCGCAAATTGAGCGCGCTAAAGCGGATAAACCGACTGAGAAAATTGCTTCTATTGAAGGGGCTATCCCAGAATTTGAAGCGCCAAAGATTGATGCGCAAAATTTCAAGATTACGGTCTCTGATCGCGACGCGCAGCCATTGGTTCGTATTCCGCCCGTGTTCCCACCCCGTTTTGCGCAAGGTGATAATTCCGGATATTGTAAAGTTCGCTTTGACGTGAGCCCAGAGGGTCAACCTTTTAATGTTCAAACTACGCTTTGCACATCTAAGCTCCTTGAAAGAGCCACGATTAAAAATGTTCAAAAATGGAAATATAATCCTAAGATCGTCGATGGCCGGTCCGTTTCACGGAGCGGTGTTGAGACGAAGATTCGTTTTGATCTGCAAGACGAGCGTGGACGGACACTACCCATACCATCTGGCTATTAGTCGAATGAAATTGGGCCGCGATTTTCGCGGCCTATAAACTAAACCAGTATCGATTATTTAAAGCGGTACATCACACTTAGGCATAAACATCGTCGTTAATTTCTGCGGTTTGTGCTTTAAAGAGCTCCTTCCAAATTAATTTGAAGGGGTCGTCAACAGCGAGGATGACATCATCATGACCTGCCACACTTTGACACGTAAACTTCGTATGCGCGCCGCCGCATTATTGGGTAGCAGCCTCTTGGCCGTTGCCGCAATCGGAGTCTCTGGTTTCGCCGTCAATAGCGCGACATATGCTCAGGATGAAGGGCGTCAATTTGACGCGAAATCTGGTGAAGCTGTTAATTCAGCGCTAACTCAGGCAAATGCGGGTGATAGTCAAGGTGCGGTAAATACACTTAACTCGGCTTTGAACCTACCCGATCTAAACGCCTATGAGCGCTCCACAATGTATCAAATGCTGGGCCAATACAGCTATGAACTTGATCGCCCTGCTGATGCTCAGAGACATTTTGAGAGCGCGATTAACTCGGGCGGGCTTCTTCCAAATGAAGTCGACAGTATTAAAGTGGTTATCGCGCAGCTCATGATTGGTAATGGGCAGTACCGTGAAGGTGCAACCCGTTTGGAGAATTTCCTAAATTCCGGCGGTCAGGAAAAGCCGCAATATGTTGAGCTCCTCACAAATGCTTGGGTGCAGGCAGAGGATTATCGCCGCGCTCTGCCTTGGGCGGAGAAGTGGTTTAACCGGGCTAGCCCAAAAGAGCGTCGCCATTTCGACTTGCTGAACTTCCTATTTAACAATCTCGGTATGCAAGGTCGCCAAGCCGATATTGTCAAAGAAATGATCGGACGTTGGCCCGAAGATAAATCCTTATGGGATGCTTGGGCGTCTATGTTGGCGAATGGCGGCCGTGAACAGGAAGCCTTCGAAGTGACTAAAATGCTCTATCTCGGCGGCGCATTAAGTTCCGAGCAAGACCTTTTAAAAGTTGTTCAATATTACTCTTTCTACGAGATGCCATATCAAGCGGCGGAAATCCTAGAACGGGAAATGCGGTCAAATCGGATTTCAACGAGCCCTGATAAGCTAAAGCAGCTGTCTGGTTTGTTCCGTCAAGCACGCGAATATAAGCGCGCGATTCCAATTTTGGAGCAGGCAGCTGGCCAGTCCGGAGAGGCAAAACTCTACGCGGATTTGGGTGAGGCGCTTTATAATGAAGGCTCATGTCAAAAATCCGAAACGGCCTTTCGCGAAGCCATGAATCGCGGATATGATAAAGGTAAGTCTTGGATGTTGATTGCCAACTGCCGCTATGACCAGACTAATTCTTTGGAGCGGTTGAATTGCGAAATGTCCGATGCGCAAATTGCGGAAGCGCCAATTACCAAAGCACGTGCCTCTGCCGTTGAAGCCTTTAATCAAGTGCCAAGTAGTTCGCGTGAGCGGTCAAATGCGTCAAAATGGATCCAATTTATTAGTGCGGAAAGAGAAGCCGTGGATCGTCGTTGCGTGTTTGAGCGTAATGTTGAACGTGAGTTATGCTATCAGAAAATCAAGCAAGCTTACGCGGCTGAAATTTTCACGGACGGATTTAAGCTTGATGACCAAAATTGTACGAGGTTCAAAGCGGATTATGATGCGGAATTCCGCGTGAAAGTTGCCGACGCAGAAGAGTAGGTCTGTCTCCGAAATCATTTGAGAAAACCCGGCCTTAGAGCCGGGTTTTTTTGTGCCTTAAATTCAGAGACTTTTTGACCGTGTCATAAATTTTTTCCTTGCTTTATTTTCTGTAATATTATAACGTTATAATATTACAACAAGGGAGACTGATGTGCAAAACCAAATACCATCCAAAAATTTGAACGAAGATAAGGCGTCGATAGACGAGGGGATGCAATCCACCATCCTCCCCAAGGCCTTTCGCTATGGCGCCATATTGCCATTGGCGGCGGTCATGACCATCGGATTAATGGTCTCTATGGCGGCGCTCATTGCCACAGAATTCTCACCGCAAGAGAAAACGGAGACAGCAAGTTTTGAAATTAACCCGCTTGAAGATGATACAGTTGAGCCGCCACGGACAGAAAAACCTGACCCGCTGAAAAAGGTAGAAACGCCTCCGCCTCCGCCAACTGTGGCGACGTTCAAGACCGCCGCAGTTAGTCTTCCGGTTGTTGAGATTGTCGGAAAGAAAACAGAGTTCGACATAGATAAATTAGATTTAGGTCAAAATTTCAAAACTGTTTCGATAAAAAGAGATCTGGCGCCTGTCTTTAGGGTTCCGCCGGTTTTCCCTGCGCGTTTCATGCAGGGGAACGTTTCGGGATATTGCCGCGTGCGCTTTGACATTAATCCAGAAGGCAAACCCTTCAATATCGACACGACGATTTGCACCGATAGCCAGCTTAGGACTGCTACGATTAAATCCGTCCGGAAATGGAAATATACCCCGCAGGTGGAAGACGGTCGTCCTGTAACTCGCTCAGGCTTAGAGACGACAATTCGTTTTGATCTGACAGATGAGCGCGAAAAAGTTTTACCCTTGCCGAACGGATTTTAGAGCGCGCCATGTTGAAAATTGGAGGAACAAAAATGAGCGATATTACCAATAAGAAGCAGAGTATAGCTAGGCGCTTACCGCACCAGGTTTTTTGCGCGCTATTTATCGGGTGTAGCGGTCTGGCTGTGGGGGGTTCCGCTTCTGCGCAAGAACCCGCCCACGAATATTCGCAATACGCAGGGACGGCAATAAATCAAGCGCTCTTACTCGCCAACACAGATGAGTATCAGAAAGCTATTGATGTGTTGCAGGTTGAGCTCGCCGGAAATGATTTGAGCCCCGCCGAATTTGCGACGATTTATCAGATGATGGGCCAATATAATTATGAGTTGGACCGGAGCGATGAGTCGTTAACATCATTTCAAAATGCCCTTCGTTCGGGTGGCCTCACGCCCCAAGAAGAGGGAAATCTAAAACTCGTCGTCGCCCAATTAATGATCGGAAATGGACATTTCCGAGAAGGCGCCGAGCGGCTAGAGCCACTCATTGTCTCGGGGCAGGCCTCAAAGCCTCAATATGTTGAGATGCTGGTGAGTGCTTGGGTTCAAGCAGAGGATTACCCTCGAGCTTTGCCGTGGGCGGAGACATGGTTGGAGAAAGCGGAGCCGAAAACCAAACGACATTATGACCTGCTGACCTTCCTTTATAATAATTTAGACATGCCCGATGCCGTGCAGAAAATAAGCAAAGAAAGAGCAGACCAAGGATTGTGACCCCGTGCCCGCTTGCTTTGTCGAGCGGGTATTAGGGTTGGAGCAAAACTGAAACCCCCGCCGAACTGAGAGGATGCATATGAAACGTTTCAAACAAAACCGCGTTTGCTTTTGGCGGAGCGTCAGTCATTTGGCCGTTGCTTGCATCCTCTCAGTCATGATGCCGCCAGTTTCGGCAAGTGCAAATGAAACCGAGCGAGTCTTTTCAGCAGAACGCGGTGCAGTGGTCAATAGAACGCTAGAACTCGCCAATAATCAGGACTACCAAGCCGCCTTAAAATTACTGGAGTCTCAGGCCGAGGCACCAGACCTCTCCGCATTTGAACGCGGGACGATTTATCAGATGATTGGGCAATATAGCTATGAGTTGGACCAGCTTGATATTGCGCAGGCGGCCTTCGAGACCGCGCTAAGCTCAGGCGGGCTGCTGCCGCATGAAGAAAAGAACATCCAAATTGTGATTGCCCAATTGATGATTGCGAGCGGAAATTACCGCGAAGGCGGCGAGCGGCTGAAAGGGCTGATAAAAGCCGATGATGCGCTAAAACTTCAATATTTAGAACTCATTGTGCAAGCTGGAGTCCAAGCAGAAGATTATCACCAGGTTTTGCCATGGGCGGAGACATGGTTTGAAAGCGTAGAGGTTAAAGAAAGACGGCATTATGACCTGCTGAATTTCTTATATGTTCAATTGAATATGCAGGAGCGCCATCTCGAATTTTTGACCGAGATGATTGAGAAATGGCCTGAGGATAAAACACTTCTTTGGTCTTTTATGTTTGCATTGACCAGAGCTGATCGAGATGAGGACGCTTTTGCCGTTGCAAAACTTCTTTATCTCTGCGGCGAGATGACCAAAGAGAGAGACCTCATAAAACTGGTTCAACAATATACTTATTATGACATGCCTTTCCAAGCGGCCGAGCTTTTAGAACGCGAAATGGAGGCGAAGCGGATTAAGAAGACACCGGAACGGCTCAAACAATTGGGTGAGCTATTTATCCAAGCGCGAGAGCGAGACCGCGCCCTCCCGATTTTTGAGTCTATCGTTGAGGGCTCCGATGATGTCGAATTTCTCTCAACGCTTGGACATAGCTATGCAGAAGTTGGGGCGTGCCGCAAAGCGGAAGCGGTTTTGCAAAAAACCGTTTCGCGTGGTTTTGATACCGGGAAGGGTCAAATGCTAATAGGCAATTGCTATTATAATGAAGCCGCGGAGATGCCGCCGATTAATTGTAATATGTCTGACCTCCAACGAAAGACAGCACCCAAAGCGGTGAGAATTAATGCCGCGTTGGACGCATTCAAAATGGTGCCGGAAGATTCCCGAGAAAAAGCGAATGCAAAAAAATGG
Source organism: uncultured Algimonas sp. (assembly GCA_964576955.1). Lineage (GTDB taxonomy): Bacteria > Pseudomonadota > Alphaproteobacteria > Caulobacterales > Maricaulaceae > Litorimonas. The sequence goes on along the minus strand of CAZNXP010000045.1, from coordinate 742 downwards.
ATACAATTCATTGAAGACGAAATTTCTGCGGATGAAAGGCGGTGCAATTTTGCCCTTGTGCATCATCATTCGCCTCATTGTTTTCAACGGATTAAACGTGCCTATGACGCTGCGATTTTTACAGGTGGGTTCAAATTGGAAGATGAAAGCTGCGGAAAATTTATCACGGAATATGACGACGAATTTCGCAGATAATCTATCAGTTTCTCGGAATGATATTGAATGAAACCATCTCATATAAATTGGATGATTTGTTTATATTTGCCCTTAGCAGCGGGCATCACAGTCTGTCTCGCATTGCTCATGCAGATGGTCGTTTCAACTGAGTTTGCAGCTCGTGAAACTGAGTCTGATACGTCTCAAATTGAATCTGTAAACATTCCCTATGTTTGCGATTGCACAGAAGGCACCTCTAAAAAGCCGCCGCTTCGAGACTTATACCAAACCTTGCCTTCCCCCGCGCGTTTAGAGCCAGATAAAACCTGTGAGGCGAGATTAGCAAGGCGTCCGATGATTAATGTGTTGCATATTGGACTGAACAACCTTTGGATTTTGGATCCGGACCGGGCAGCAAAAGAGAAAGCTAGGCAGGATAAATGCCCGCTTATCTTAAAATCCTAGCCTAACCCAATCCCACACAGTCCAGCGCGAAAGCATATTCTAGCGCGGTCTCTTTGAGGCTGTCATAACGCCCGCTTTCGCCTTGATGCCCTGCGTCCATATTTATCTTTAGCAATATTGG
>CAZNXP010000044.1:0-11012 GCA_964576955.1 uncultured Algimonas sp. | reverse complement strand
CTAAAGGGCCTTTTGAAACCGTGGACGCATAAAAAAAACCCGCTGTAATAGCGGGCTTTTTCATATTTATTTTTCGGGAAAGACCTAAGTGAACTTACCAAGCTTCCGCGTTTTCTTGGCGGCCAAGTAGTAAAATGTGACGCGGTTCTTAAAGCGTTCACCTTTCATTTCCTGACAAACTTCTTTGACGATTTCCATTTGACCGGATGTTTGCTCAAGTTTCTTCGTCACAAAACCATCAGCAACGCGCTTCAATTCAGCTTCGTCGGAACACGCCACAAGCGAGCCGTCACGAGACCTTAATGAAATACCGCAATATTTTACGATGCCCTGAACAACTGGCTTACGCGCTTTCGGGTCAAACTTTTGTACATTTGCATAGTACTTATCAATTCCAGCACCACTGCCAGCTGACTTAGAGGTTTTCCGCTTTGAGCCTGCTTTAGGTCCCGGCTTTTGACGAGGTTTACCTGATGCTGTCAAAGCACCACGCTTAGTACCAGGTTTTGGTCCAGGCTTCTTCTTACCCCTTGACGGTGCCCCCTTCATAGCTCTTGGTGCTCCGCCCTTAGCGAGACCTTTCGCTTGTTTGACCCACTCGTCACGTCCGATACGTCCAGGGAATGAGTCAATCACACCCTCGACCATCTTCACGTCTTTTGCCTGCCAAGCTCCAATCTGACGGAAGTAATAAATACCTTTACCATTCAAATCTTTTTCGAACTTTGGACCGATACCTTTGATGAGCTTAAGATCATCAGGTGCACCGTCCGTAGGGCCATCTGTGTAGAGAACCTTAGGCTTAGGCGCAGCTTTAGCCCGCGGCTTACGTGTTGTTTTAGGCTTGGCCTTCGGTTTCGGCTTAGCTGCGACCTTACGCTTTACGGCTGGCTTTTTAGCCTTAGGCTTAGCCTTTGGCTTAGGAGCCTCAGCAACTTGACCTTCCAGATATTTCACCCGGGCTGCCAAATAGCGGTTCCGCCATTCTAGAGCATAAGTATCATCATCAGCGGCTGGTTCTGACTTTGTTGCTACAGCGGCTGTTGCGGCTGCAGCGGCTGCACCTGCACCTGCAGCTGCGGCTAATTTACCTTTAAGCCCAGTAATTTCAGTATCACGTGTTGAAACACGGCCTTCTAATTCCTGAACGCGAGCCCGAAGACTATCAGCTTCAGCACGAAGCGCGCCTTCTCCTTCTACAGATAAGTCTCCTTCTACTTTTCTCCCGCCACGTAGCCACCAACCAATGAGCGCGCCGAGGAATCCGATCAACAAGAGCGGAATAAGCAAGAAACATATTATAAATGCGATTATATTAGACATTGGGATACTCCTATTGTGCCTGAGTAACCGTGAAGGTGATGCGTCTGTTCTGAGCGCGTCCTTCAGGTGTTGCGTTAGTTGCTTGAGGTTGTGTTTCGCCAAATCCTTTGGCGATTAGCCGATCAGCCTCGACCTGCTGCTCAGTTAGGTAATTCCTAACGGTAGCAGCACGAGCTTCGGACAAACGTTGATTATAAGCTTCGTTACCGATGCTATCCGTATGACCACCAATTGTGATATTAAATGAGGAACAGCGGTTCGCTGCGGCAGCGATTTCATTCAAAAGATCGAAACTTGCAGCGCCTTTAATATTTGCCGCGTTTGTTTCAAATAAAATGCGCTTATCGCCTTTGACTTCTTCGAACAGAGTTTGGCACTCTGATGCTGTATTAATCACAGGCGCTGCGGGTTTAGGGACTGAAATATCAGCTCCGAAACCAGAAGCATATTTTCCAGGCAATTTTTGTCCTGCACTATTAATGGCGTCTCTAACCGCAGCCGTAGATGCGGTACCTTTTAAGAGGCCATTGTAGTTCTCTTGTGAAAAACTACCTTTTTCAAGCTGTGCCAATTTTTGCATATAGCCCTCGGTCACATCCAAAAATCTAGCATCAGGAGCGCCCGCCGCAATATTGATTTTTCTATCAATCACTTTGCCTCCAAATATATTGTTAGCTTTCTGCAATATATCTGTCTTCGCTTGCTCTGAAGGAACAAATCCTGAGAGTATAACGCTCCCATCAGATCTTTTTTCACCGTTAAACGTGTATGGATTTTGAACAGGAAGGCTCTTCAACGCCATCTTGTCCTTAACTCCATGCCAACGCCGCTTGTTCTTACAGGCTGAACACTCGGTGTTTTCAGCGACAGAAACAGCATCTGACTTTGCAGCTTCACTTGCCGCATCGCCTGTGAGCGTTGCAACATTACCGCGCATATCAACCTGAATATTTTGATATCCCTTACTATCAAGGGCTTTGCGTATATCATTTTCCATAGAGTCGATTTTCGGCATCCCGAAAATCCAACCTAGAATTAAAGCCGCTAGAGCTAACAACACCCCACCGACTAACCATTTTGAAGCCATTGGTAACCTCCCTAAAACTTCCCCCGCCCCAATTAGAATCGGAGCACGCCACAGGCCCTTAGGCCATTCATGCAATGCATGCAACGTCGCCCGAGCATATAATTAAATAATTCTACTCGTTGCAAGAGCTCATTCAGTTTGCGTTCAGATTATTTTCTCCGCCAATACCCTACAAGCCGCATCATATTCTGCTTTTAAATCGGAAACAACCGCCGCCACAGGCGGTGATGCGTGAACGGACCCAACCCCTTGTCCGGCACCCCAAATATCTTTCCAAGCCTTGGCGTCCGTATTTCCGCCCGAGCCAAAATTCATAGAAGATTTATCAGCCACAGGCAGATTGTCAGGATCAAGTCCCGCTTTCTCAATAGACCCTCTCAAATAATTTCCGTGTACGCCCGTGAACAAAGAAGAATAGATGATATCTTCGCCTGAGCTCTCAATGATTTCATTTTTATATCCGTCATTGGCATTCGCTTCTGCCGTCGCGATAAACCGCGTGCCGATGTAAGCCATATCAGCCCCCATAGCTAATGAAGCGGCAATCGCGCCGCCCGTGGCAATTGAGCCTGAGAGCAGAAGCGGACCATCAAAAAACTGACGAATTTCTGGAATCAGCGCAAATGGTGAAAGCCGCCCGGCATGGCCGCCCGCGCCAGAACACACAGCAATGAGACCATCGGCTCCCATAGATAGAGCCTTTTTCGAATGACGAATATTCGTCACATCGTGTAAAATAATGCCGCCATATGAATGTGTCGCATCATAAACCATCTGATTGGCTTGTAATGAGGTGATGATAATAGGCACTTCATGTTTGACGCACACGTCCATATCTTCTTGCAAACGATTATTCGAAGGATGGCAAATTTGGTTTACGCCAAAAGGGGCAACCTTTTTATCGGGGTTCGCTTTCTGATATTCGTCGAGTTCAAGCTTGATACGGACAATCCATTTTTCAAGAGTCCCAGATGGCCGCGCATTTAACGAGGGAAATGTGCCCACGATGCCGGCTTTGCATTGCGCGATGACCAGTTCCGGACCAGATACGATGAACATTGGAGACCCAATAACCGGTAATGGTAAGTCTTGGAGAATAGGAGGGAGTGACATCTAGTTTTCCTTTATTTCGCGATATTCAGACTCAGAATTCGCCGTAATCCAAGCCATAGCTGCAAAGGCGGCCGTGTTTTTGGCCATCTCATCAGCATCAATTTTATCAAATGTATCATCATGGGTGTGATGCAGGTCAAAATAATCCGTCCCGTCCTGCTGCAAACGCATCGTTGGAACACCTTCCCCTTTGATTGGTCCAATATCTGGACCCCCTGATGTATCTTTTTTGATGAGCGGTAGGTTTAACAAATCTGCCAGCGCCTGCATATCGCCCCGGCCCTCGTTCCAATTATAATGTACCTCATACGGAGCCTCTGCGCCAAAATCAGACTCCGTCGCCATCACATGATTACTCAACTCATCCTTATATTTATCGCGATATTCAAATCCGCCCAACAGACCGATTTCCTCTGCACCATAGGCCACAACGCGAATAGTGCGTTTGGGCTTAAGGCCCGAGTCGATGATTACTTTTGCTGCGCCAGCAGAAATCCCTATTCCCGCGCCATCATCAATCGCGCCAGTTCCTAAATCCCAACTATCCAAATGACCGCTAATCAAAACAATTTTCTCGGGCTCTTCGGTTCCAACTATCTCGCCGATGACATTCCCCGATGGTCTGTCCCCCGTATCAATCGGAGATAAATGCATCTTCACAATGACTTTTTCGCCGCGATTGAAAATGCGTTCCAATTGATCTGCATCTGGAGAACTCATAGCTGCAATTGGTATTTTGGGCACGTCGGGTGCGTAACGCATGCCGCCCGTATGCGGGAATCTATGACTATCTGTTCCAACAGACCGAATCAGGACTGCAGCAGCGCCGTGTTTTGCCGCTTCAGAGGCGCCTATTCGCCGTTTCATACCCGCTGGCCCATATCCTGCACCATCGGGGGCCTTTCCCATGCGCCCATCAATGAAGGCGATTTTACCGGTCAGATCTTGTGTCGTATTTTGAAGCGCGTCCAATTCTGGGAAATAAACCACTTCCGCTTCAATTCCATTCGCAGGCGTCGCAACGGAATAACCTAGCGCTGTAATTTCTAGATTTTGCGGAAAAGGCGAAATGATCGACGCTGTTTCCTCGCCCCTTTCCCATCCAGGGATAGTGAAAGGTTCAATTCGGACGTTCTCTAAACCAATTTCTTTGAACTTTGCGAACGCCCAATCCCTTGCGCGGGCCTCAGCTTCGGTGCCGGCCATGCGTTGCCCAACTTCGGTTGTCAGGCTTTCAGTAATTTTATAGCCCTCTTTGTTCGCCAAAGCCGTTTCAATCAATTTTGAAGCTGTTAGCAAGCGCGCATCCGTCTCAACTTTGGAAGAAGGAATGGCCTCCGCAACAGCTTCGGATCCTGCATCAATAGTTTGGGCGGCAGGTTTACAGGCTGCAACTGAAAGGGCTGCAACTAAGATTAGCGGATAACGCATAGGATTTTGCCTCATTCTGCGATTCATACATAAGGCCTAAACAGTAGCGATTGAACCATTGCAATATCCAATTATGAATGGGAGGTAAAATATACACCACGATCGGAGATATCATGACTTATTCTAAACACGCAAAACTGGTCTCTACATTACTTATCTCAACCTCGATCCTTATCGGATGTACGTCAGGTGACGATGGCGCCGTAAAGGGTAATCCGAGCGCAACAGCCACCGCCGTAGATATCAGCCGGCGAATAGAACGTCTCGCGAGCGATGAATTTGAAGGCCGCGCCCCCGCCACTCCGGGCGGACAGGCCGCATCTCAATATATTGCAGATGAAATGGCAGCCGCCGGCCTGTCTCCGATGGGAGAGAATGGGACCTTCTTTCAGCCCGTCCAACTTACCTCTGCGAGAGTTAACCCAAACACATCAACCTTGTCGATTGGTCAAAACGGAGCGGATGTTGTGGACGGAAGCACAACTGAAAATGTGGTGTTTTGGACAAAACGCTTAGAGAAAAATATCTCGGTGACAGACAGCGAACTCGTCTTTGTCGGCTATGGAGTCAACGCGCCTGAATATGGCTGGAATGATTACGCGGGACTGGACGTGAAAGGCAAGACCGTCGTCATGCTTGTCAATGACCCGGGGTTTGCAACAAAAGATGACGCTCTCTTCAAAGGCAATGCCATGACCTATTATGGCCGCTGGACATATAAATATGAAGAAGCCGCTAGGCAGGGCGCCGAAGCCGTCTTGGTCATTCACGAAACAAAACCTGCCAGCTATGGGTGGGATGTTGTCTCTGGCTCTTGGACAGGCGACCAATATGATCTCGTCAGGCCAGACCGCGGCGCTTCGCGCGCGGCCATAGAAGGCTGGATCACCTATGCCCAAGCCGAGCAGATGTTTGCCAAAGTTGGGTTAAACTTGGCCAAAATGAAGTCCGACGCGGCCCTCAAGGGATTCAAGCCCGTACCTGCCCCCGACCTAAAATTATCCGCAACGCTCAATCAAACTATTAAAACGACGACCTCCCGAAATGTTGCAGGCGTTTTGAAGGGCAAAACCACCCCAGACGAATATGTGCTTTACATGGCCCATTGGGATCATCTTGGCATTCGTGAAAACACCGAAGGCGATGACAAAATCTTCAACGGCGCTGTTGATAATGCGACAGGTACAGCCTCTATTATAGAAGTCGCGGAAACGATGGTTGAACGCGGCGCGCCGGACCGCTCGGTTATTTTCGTGGCTGTAACAGCCGAAGAGTCTGGTCTTTTGGGGTCCGCCTATTACGGCGAGAAACCCCTCGTTCCACTCGCCCAAACCGTGGGCGGCATAAATATTGATGCGATGCTACCAGTTGGCGAGACTAAGGACATGAAAGTCATTGGATTCGGCGCGAGTGAGCTGGAAGATTTACTCAAACGGCAATTGGAAAAGCGCGGCATGTATATTGTGCCAGATGATAAGCCTGAAAATGGCTATTTTTACCGCTCCGACCACATCAGCCTCGCGAAACTTGGCGTGCCTATGCTTTACGCCGACCCGGGCAATAATCATGTCACAAACGGGATGACCTATGGCGAAAAATTCGCCCAGGATTATACGGATAAGCGCTATCACAAAGCCGCCGATGAATATGACAATAGCTGGGACTTATCGGGCATTGTGCAGGCTACAAATATTATGCTCGACATGGGATATGACCTTGCCAATTCTGACCAATGGCCAAATTGGTATGAAGGCACGGAGTTCAGAGGGCTTCGGGACGAAATGCTGAAAGGCAAATAGGCTAAAGGCGTGCAAACCGTCATCTGTATGAAATGGGGTTCGCGCTATAGCGCGGACTTCGTCAATCGCCTAAATGCGGCCGTTCAGCGTAATACATACCGACCGACGCAGCTAATCTGCCTTACAGATGACCCGTCGGGCGTAGATGAAGCGGTTAAATGCAAACCCATCCCAGACATTAATCTCCCTGACGAGCTTATCACAACGCCTTGGCGCAAATTGGTATTATGGCAAGACAAGCTAGCAGGTCTGTCGGGAGATGTCCTATTTTTGGACCTCGATCTCGTCATTACTGGCAGTTTGGATGAGATGTTTGACTATGAACCGGGCCGGTTTTGCGTGATCGAAAACTGGACGCAGCCCGGGTCAAAAATCGGAAATACATCCTGCTTTCGGTGGCGCGTCGGAACCCACACCCATATTTTTGATAAGCTTGAAACAGAACAAGAGCGGATACTTTCAACCTACCGCATTGAGCAAGTTTATATTTCCCGCGAAGTATCAGATATGGTGTTTTGGCCAAAGTCGTGGTGCGCAAGCTTCAAACATTCGCTGCTGCCTAAATGGCCGTTAAATTTCTTCAAGACTCCGAAACTCCCAGCGGAAACGAAAATCGTAGCTTTTACAGGTAAGCCAGACCAAGACGAAGCTTTAGTTGGAGACTGGCCTGTCAAAGCCAATTGGAAGCGGCTTTATAAGCATGTGCGCCCAACACCTTGGATATCAGATCATTGGTGAAATTGAGTTTAAGTGCCGTCCCCAGCAGGCTCTCATTTACACATATGCATATAGGCTATTTATGCCTCTCCAGACATCCGTTTGTACACCTAAGAGAGAAAGCTTATCTGGCCTAACCCTCTGCAAAATAGGCATAATTTTTCTAATAGGCGAGCGCTCATCACAATTTCAGCTATGAGGGGAATTTAGTAGGATTTTTCGTTTACTAAGGGGTAAACCAAATAAATTACGTCTTTACGCTTTCGGGAGCTCCCATGACCGGCATTAAATCCGCACTAAAATTTGCAAGTCTTACAACGATTGGAGCTTTGTCTGCGCTCGTTATCGGGGCAGAAGCTTTTGCCAATGAAAACGACAAGGTGAATGTCACAGCCGGTAGTCCAATGGATGCCGCCGCGAAATTTCGGCAATTGGATCATGTCCTACCCTCGCCAAATATCTACCGAAGCGCATCTGGTGCCCCTGGTCCTGGATATTGGCAACAACGGGCCAGCCATACAATGGATATCCGTTTGGATGAAGAGGAGCGCCGTATCTATGCCGAGAGCGATATTGAATACACAAACAACTCACCTGACACGCTTAACTATATTTGGCTCGCCTTAGACCAGAACCGTTTCAAAGACGGCTCATTAGAGCGCAGGTCAGCCACGGCATCTGCAGCAGGTTCGCGGCGCGGCGACGGTGCTGGCGGCGCGGACAGCTATTCCTTCTTTGCTTTGCGTAAAGAGCAAGCTTTCGAAGACCGCCAATATGGCTTCGAATTTAACGCCATCATGGATGAAGACGGCGACGCCCTGCCTTACGTCATCAATGATTCAATGATGCGGATTGACTTAGATGAACCGCTAGAGTCTGGCGACACCATCACAATCCAAGTCGATTGGGAACATAATATCCTGGACGAAGTCGCCATTGGCGGCCGCGGCGGATATGAGTATTTCGAAGAAGAAGATAATTACATCTTTGGCATGGCCCAGTGGTTCCCGCGCCTCGCCTCCTACACAGATTACACGGGCTGGCAAAATAAGCAGTTCTTGGGCCGCGGAGAATTCACCCTCGAATTCGGTGATTATGAAGTCAATTTGACGGTTCCCGGTGACCATATTGTTTCCGCGACGGGCGAGCTTCAAAATCCGCGCGACGTGTTGACAGCAACGCAGCGCAGACGTTTGGCGAATGTTGGAACCGAGAAACCCATTTATATCGTCACGCCTGACGAGGCGAAGGAAAATGAAAAGACCAAGGCCAAAGGCAATAAGACGTGGACCTTCAAGGCCGAAAATGTTCGCGACTTTGCTTGGTCCTCCTCGCGGAAATATATCTGGGACGCGATGAAGTTTGAACAAGACGATGCCGATAATCCCGAAGTCCTCGCCATGTCGTTCTTCCCAAAAGAGGCCGATCCGATTTGGTCACAATATTCGACACAAGCCGTTGTGCATACAATGGACGTCTATAATAAATTTGCCTTCAATTACCCTTACCCAACCGCGCAATCTGTGAACTCATGGGAACGCGGCGGGATGGAATATCCGATGATTACCTTCAACGGATATCGCCCGTCAGAGGATGAGAAATCTGGCGAGACCGTTTATTCTCGCAATATCAAATACGGCCTGATTGGCGTTATCATCCATGAGGTTGGACATATTTACTTCCCAATGGTCGTGAATAGCGACGAGCGTCGTTACACATGGATGGATGAAGGTCTGAACTCCTTCCTTGAATATATTGCAGAATATGAGTGGGAAGAGAATTTCCCCATCAGCCGCGGGATGCAAAATCCGCTAGATGTTATCCCAAGCTATATGACAAGCTCGAACCAAGTGCCGATTATGACCCAATCGGACAGCATTTTGCAGTTTGGCCCCAATGCTTATTCCAAGCCTGCGGCCTCCCTCATCGTCTTGCGCGAAACAGTTATGGGCCGCGAGTTATTTGACTTTGCCTTCCGCGAATATGCAACGCGTTGGAAGTTTAAGCGTCCAACACCCGCAGATTTCTTCCGGACAATGGAAGATGCCTCAGCCGTCGATCTCGATTGGTTCTGGCGCGGGTGGTATTACGGCACAGATCATGTCGATATGGCTGTCACGGGCGTTCGTGAATATCAGATCTCCACGAAGAATCCGGAGATCGAAAAGGACATTCAACGCGAAGAAGATGCGCTCAATCATCCTGAAAACATCACCCAAATTCGTAACCGCAAGGAAGGCATCAAAACCCGCCTGAAACGCTATTCTGATTTGGAAGATTTCTACAATGAGAACGATAAATTCACCGTCACAAATGCAGACCGTAACAAGTTCAAGACATTTTATGATGGTCTCGAAGATTGGGAACGCAAAGCCTATGACCGCGCGATGGAAGACGGAAAATATCTCTATTTTGTCGACTTTGAAAATCTTGGTGGCCTAATTTCTCCCCTGCCTGTTACCATTGAATTTGCCGATGGTTCATCAGAGGAACATATGATCCCCGCTGAAATCTGGCGTCGTAATTCTAATATGGTGAGCAAGCTTTTCTCCTTAGATAAGCAAGCCGTGAGCTTTAAATTAGACGTGGCCCATCAAACCGCGGATGCAGATTTTTCAAATAATGCCTTCCCGCCCGCCATTTCGAAGAGCCGCATAGAATTGTTCAAATCAAATCGGTCTTCCTCATCCATGATGGCAGACATGTTGCGTGAGCTTCATTCTGAGAAGTCTGACAAGATGGATTCTGACGGGAAGAAAGTTCCTTTGGGCGATGCGAAAGCCGAGGACGCCGAGTCTATGAAAATGAAAATGGACGACAAAAAGGCAAAGCCAGACAGCAAAGCCCGCGACACGGAGAAGAAGAAATCTTCCCTTCGCCGTACATTAGAGCGGATGCTGGAGCGTAAATAGTGCTCTCTCGCCGCGCCATTCTCCTGACAGCGATTTGCGCTGTCAGCTTTGCCTCCTCGTTTCACGCTTCGGCCCATGAAGCCGCCCGCGTTGAAACCGAGGTCAAACTGAGTCCATCTGGCAATCTTGACGTCACACATGTGCTGCAACTTTCTGCCGCTCAAAGGCTTTTGTTCAAGGCGGGCGTCATTGATAAAAACGACATGACGGGCTTGCGGTCGCGCGCCCAAGCCGCCCTCTACAGCTCAGAGCGCTTTGAATTAAAGGCCGATGGCGACACCATCCCGCTCGATATTCTCGGCGCAGAAGTTGAAGGCGGTCATCTCTATATTTACCAGACAGGCACCCTCGAAGCTCTGCCCGATAGCTGGTCAGCGAAGAATTTGATCTTGCGCGACCTCAGCCCGCGGTTCGACAATGTTATCAATCTGCCAACCAAAGACGGCATTCGGACGCTCACCTTCAGCGGGGCTGAACTCGATAAGTTCCAGTCCTCCAAATAAATACAATCTAACAAACCTCATCTTTGTGACTTGAAACGCGCCGCGCAGGCGCGCAGAACAGTCTCATGTTATTTGTACACCATCTCAATAATTCACGCTCACAACGGATCCTTTGGCTGCTCGAAGA
>CAZNXP010000043.1:0-11083 GCA_964576955.1 uncultured Algimonas sp. | reverse complement strand
ATATTATGATGCCGGGGGAAGATGGCCTGTCTTTGACACGGTCCTTACGCGATTATCACGATGTTCCGATTATCCTTCTGACAGCTTTAGGGGAGGCGGACCAGCGCATTGCCGGATTGCGGTCAGGGGCGGATGATTACATGTCGAAACCTTTTGAACCCGAAGAGCTCTTGCTTCGGATTGATAATATTTTCCGGCGCAGGGGTAAAACCCCAACAGCAGATAAGGTTGTTTTTGGACCATATGCTTTTGATATGACGAAAGGTATTTTGCGCAAAAATGGGAAGCAAATGAAACTTACAACCGGGGAGCAAACGCTTCTCACCTTATTGGCAGGACAATCAGGCGGCGTTGTTTCACGTTATATTTTGTCCGAGAATATAAAGGCGCAATCCGAACGCGCGGTCGATGTGCAAATGACACGTCTCCGCCGAAAGCTAGAGGACAATACAGCCGAGCCGCAATTTTTACTGACCGTGAGAGGCGAAGGCTACCGACTTGTCTCGGACGCTGCTTAGCTAAGTATGATCGCTCTTAGGAACATATTGCCAAAATCCATTTTTTGGCGTGTCGTTCTCATCATCATCTTTCCTATTGTTATCATGCAGATGTTTGTTGCGTGGTTTTTCTTTAATGCGCATTGGGCCCGCGTCACGTCGAGCCTATCGGACTCAGTAGCCGCGGATGTAGCCGTGGCAACGCAGTTATTTGGCGAAGACCCAAGAGATGAAACCGCGAAAAAGCTGGATATGCTGCTCCGGCCAGAGATGGAATTATCCGTGGTGCTGCGCCCAGGCGATACATTGCCGACGGCGACACGAAACTCGTTTTTTTCTGCGCTAGATAAAACTTTGCGGCGTAGTCTTACAGAGGCGGTTGATAAGCCGTTTTGGTTCGATACGACACGCTACCCCAATCATATTGATATTCGCGTGCAGGTCGATGAGGGGGTTTTACGTTTTATCGCCGCTAGGGAGCGGGTTTTTGCGCCGACAGGCTATGTGTTTATTTTCTGGTTGATCACAACAACTGTTGTAAGTTCTTTGGTGTCGCTTCTTTTCATCCGCCGCCAATCCGACCCAATTCGTGAATTAGCAGCCGCCGCGACTGCATTTGGTAAGGGCCAGGATATTTCCGGCTTTAAACCACGAGGGGCCTTAGAAGTTCGCATGGCAGGGCAAAGCTTCTTGAAGATGCGAAGACGCCTTCGACGACATATTGAACAAAGAACCCTTATGCTGGCGGGCGTTTCTCATGATCTACGCACGCCTTTGACACGCCTAAAGCTACAACTCGCGATGCAAGAGGATAGTGAGGATACGTGGGCGGCCCGCAAAGATGTCGATGAAATGGAAGCCATGTTGACGGGTTATTTAGATTTTGCACGGGGAATGGGGTCCGAAAAACCGCAGACTATCCAGCTCAAAGATTTTATTTCGGACATTTCCCAGACGCGAGATATTACCGTGCCGCCATTTGAAGACAGAGAGGTGTCTATTCGGCCTCTCATGTTGAAACGTTGTCTGGAAAATTTAATCAGCAATGCTGTTAAATATGGTGAAACGTGTAATTTAACTGTTCAGCATACGTCTGAATTTTTACTCATTTCAGTCGAAGATGACGGCCCTGGAATCCCCGAAGGTCAAAGGCGAGCTGTCTTTAAGGCCTTCCAGCGACTAGATGAAGCTAGAAACCAGAATATCGAAGGTGTGGGTTTAGGTCTCTCTATTTCACAAGATATTGCGCAGCTTCACGGCGGCACAATCCTATTGGGTGATAGCGAGCTCGGCGGGTTAAAAGCGACGCTTCGTTTGCCGCTTTAGCGGATGATTTGATTATTTTGCCAGCTGTTTCGCGCGCGCAAAAGCGGCCCGAACCGTTGTGATTATCATCTTTGATAATCCGCCATCTTCTCCCATGAGCACATCTAAGGCCGCTTGAGTTGTCCCATTTGGCGAGGTGACATTTTTCCGTAATGTTTCAGGGCTTTCATTGGACTCGCTTAAGAGTTTGGCGGAGCCGATAATTGTTTCTCGGGCGAGTTTGGCGGCAACATCAGCGGGCAAATCAAGCGCAAGCGCGCCTGCTTCCAAGGCTTCAACCAAGTGAAACACATAGGCGGGGCCTGAACCAGAGACGGCCGTTACCGCATTTATAGCTGCCTCGCTATCAACCCTGACAACCTTGCCTCCTGGTTTAAGCAGGGTTTCCGTCTCTTCAATTTTCTCTTCTGGTACATTGGGATCGACATATATGGCACTGATTCCAGCGCCTATTGATGCAGGTGTATTCGGCATGGCACGAATGACAATCCTGCCATCAAAAGCGCGATTTAATTGCGTCAAACTTGTCCCAGCTAAAATCGAAACAATCATGGCGTTGAGAGGCAGGGCAGCCGCTAACTCAGGGGCAATCTCTTTAAACATTTGGGGCTTGATTGCCAATAATACGGTTTGAACCGAATTTGGAATATCGGAGGCCTTGACGATGTGTTTTGCACCGCGCTCGATTGCGTATATCGCTTTCGGGCCTGGAGACGGGTCAAGGATTGCCAATTTCCGCGGCGTTACAACGCCAGAATCGAGCCAGCCGCTCAAAAGGGCACCGCCCATTTTCCCGGCGCCAACCAATAAATGCGTCGCAGCCATTAGGGTTGCGCCGCCAAATCAACGAGGGCGCTGGTGAGGGCATCTTCAGGTGATTTCCCAGCCCATATTACATATTGGCAGGCGGGATAGCCGCGCTCTGCGGCATCTAAAGCATGGGCCAGCATATCAAGCCCTTGTTCTGTTCCAAGCTTAGCGCCGCCGCGCAGCGATGCTGAATCGCGATAGACTAATGAGCGGTTTTTATCCCAATAGTCGAAATGACCCGAAGCTAAGCTCTCATTGAGTAAGCTCATCAATCGGCAAATATCATCAGAACGCCCGCCCGGCATCCGGCCTTCAAATAATAAGAAGACTTGCATTTGTTCTGTCGCGGCATTCCATGTTAGCGATACATCATGTTCGCACCACAGACCCGGAAGGCTTATGTGTAATTCATTTATGTCGACACGTTCGTGGTCATAACCTTCCGCGATGCATATCCGCGAGAAAACCTCCAGCGGGTTTTGCCGCAGGCCAATAGAGCCCGAAAGGGTTGGGCTGGGCCGGATATGACGTTGGTCAGCGTAAGACATGAAATCTCGATGAATCAATTTAACTTTCAACATGAAGCTATGAACATTCGCGATTCCCGCAAGCCCCAAACTGCGAGGGTGTGTTGATAACCGAGATTTGCATGAGTTATTTTTAAATATCTTGCGAATAGACCTGTTTAGCAGGGGTTAGCGGGGGAAAAGTTGCACGATATTGTCACTTTCGCGGGCACGAATCTCGCCGCTATCATAGTAAACACGGCCCGCTCTATCCGTAAGCGAGACTGAGAGAAGCGGTGCAGGTACATAGGGATCGAAATGAACACTGTCCGCGACTAACGTGAAAGGGATACGCGTTGCATTGCTCGGGATAATGAGTGTCTGTTCCGTCAATATGGGGTTTTGATTGTAGTCCCCACGATCCTGCTTGAGCTTGATATTCAGCCGAGCTTGCTGAGGAATGCCGTTCACAGGATTGAACTCGGCCTCTCCTTTGACAAAGGTTTGGGCGAACGCACCCAAATTAAGATCACGTCCACGCTTCGTGTCTGTGCCTTGTTTTAAGCCGTCGAGGGCGAGGCTATAATTTACGTCAGGTCCATTATAGCCGACAGGCTTTCGCATGACGAACGACTTTCGGCCCTGTACATCTGTTATCCAAGCATTAAAGGCCAAATCAGGCTGGTCGGGCCTGTCCCATAGCCCGCGCCGCATGGAAAATTTCATTTCGCCATTTTGTAAAATAGCAGGTCGAGTCTCCTGAGCGGCCATTTCAGTTGATAACCCTCCCGCAAGTGCATTCTCCAATAACTGGACATGGAGAATAGACCCGGACGTGAGAGTGGATTTGGGAGGCAGAGTGATTTTCCCCGATATTGTCTCGACGGCAGTGAAGTCAGGAATGACATAATTCGAATTTTCAATTGGGGATCGCGGCGTGAGTTTTAGGACGCGTAATTCTTGAGACAGGACGGGCAGAGGAAAGGCCGACTGAAGGACTAAGTTCTGATTTTCATCACGTAGCTCGGCTTCGATGCGCATACCATTTTCGCCTTCAGGATAGGTTATAATCGCATCAGTCTCCCATCCCAAATTTTCGAGAAAGAGCGTTGATTTCGACAAAATTATGTCTTGCTTGCCTTGCGGGGTTTCAGCGCGTTTGGACAAGGTAAGTGTGAGATTGAACTTACCGGGCAGGTTTGGCCAATCATAAATCACCTTCACGGGCAGGCCTGTTTGCGAGCTAGTCAATTGAATTGGGGTTTGTTGTGAGCCTAGCGCCTCTTCATTGGGCGAATAGATATCCGTCGGCGGTTTAGGCGTTGCGATTTCGGAGCTGTTTTGCGCAAAGGCCTGCGGCGCATTTGCCACGGCTAACAGCCCTACAGTCAATAGACCTAATATGTGCCAAGGTTTCATAGAGACCTGCGTTGCGACGGAATTAGGGCAAAATCGTGGCAAGGCTAATTTTCTGGGCTCCAGAGCGGAAACTTCTGCATCACATTTAAGAACAGCTCGGAATTTACGCAGGCGGTGAGCCAATCTCGCGTGTAGGGAAGCTCTTCACCCGCTGCCCACCACTCTGGCTCAACAGCGGCGAATTGGCGGATAAAGGGGAAGGCGGCCATATCTGTGGGTCCCATGTCAGAGCCGCAGATAAAGGGAGATTCGCTGAGCTGTTTTTCGACGACCTGTAACGCTTTCACAGCCTTAGCCCTATGAGAGAGATCAATATCGCCGCGTTTGAGGCTCTCGTTATAGCGAGACGCATATTTATAGCGGTCCAAGTGATATTTAAACGGCCCGTCTATGGTCTCGATAATCTCAGCTTTGAACTCAACTTCGGGCAGGGCCCAGCGCATGATGTCGAGGCTCTCATCAATCACCGTGTCATTTGCAATGAGGACGGGAACCGACCCTTTGGGCGACATTTCGAGCATATGGTCAGGCTTGTCGCGTAAGAGAACTTCGCGGTGCTCATATGTAACTCCCGCGAGGGAGAGTGCCATACGGGCGCGCATGGCATAGGGGCAGCGCCGAAAACTGTAGAGTATATTGCCCATCAGCTCGCCTTGCGTCCGATGTGGACGTCCCCGCGCGCTTTGGCGAGCTGAATTTGTTTCTGCCGTTCGGCAAAGGCGGCTTTCTGGGATTCCGTCATTTCTTCATGGCAATGATGGCAGGATATGCCTTTTTGATATTCCGGTTTTAATTTCTCATCTTCCGTAATCGGCCTGCGGCAGGCGAAACATTGGTCATAGTCCGACTCTTCCAAACCATGGGTGACGGCCACGCGTTGGTCGAAGACAAAACAGTCGCCTTCCCAGAGGCTTTGCGTTTCAGGTTGCGTTTCGAGATATTTTAAGATGCCGCCTTTCAGGTGGTAAACATCGTCAAATCCATTTTCGAGCATGAAGGACGAGGCTTTTTCGCATCGAATACCGCCCGTGCAAAACATTGCGACTTTCGGTTTGTTGAGTGAGCCGCGATTAGCCTCGACCCAATCTGGAAACTCGCGAAAGGTCTTTGTGTTAGGGTTAAGGGCGCCTTGGAATGTGCCAATGCCGACCTCATAATCATTGCGCGTATCTATCAAAATCGTATCGGGGTCTGTGATGAGGGCGTTCCAATCATCCGGGTCGACGTAGGTGCCGACGGTCTTATTCGGATCGACACCGTCCACGCCCATTGTCACAATCTCGCGCTTTAAACGGACTTTCATCCGGTAAAATGGCATCTCTTCCGCGTGGGAATATTTGACGTCCAAGTCTGCCAATCGCGGGTCAGCGCGCAGGAACGAAATGATATTGGCAATGTCGTTGTTCTCGCCTGCTATCGTTCCATTTAATCCTTCAAGTGCGAGCAGCAGCGTGCCTTTGACAGCATAGAGGTCACACATATTCTGCAAGGGCTCCCGCAGATTAGTGTAGTCTGGTAAGGACGTAAATTTATATAATGCGGCAACGCGGTAAGACATGGCCGCGATTTAGGTTTCGAGCTTCAAATCGTCAAGCCGCACTAGCCGTTAGGTTTAACGGGCTCTGGTTCCGCTATGCTGGCAATGATGCTGCTATAAATTGGCGAGTTTTCAACCCAGGCAATGAGGTTGTCTGAAAGTCCTTGGCGTTCGAGCAAGTCATGCATAGAGGTTTTGATAATGTTTGGATCATTACAGGTTTTCGCAACCGTTTTTAAATCCTTGATACCTTGTCCCCGAGTCAGTTCTTTTTTCATTTTGTTCATAGCACTGTTCAAGGCTAGCAATTGAAAGAAACCTGGTTGTTTGCCTGAGGCCCATGTTTCTGACACATCACGGAATGTTTTAAATGATGACTTTGCGGATTTTTCAATACTGTTGACAGCCTTGGTCGCGCGCGGGGTTATCCATTCTGCCGTACAAACTTCCGCAGGGTCGGGCACGGAGGCACAGGCGCTTAAAAGGGCAAGCGCTGGAAGACAAATAAGGCTGCGAAGTAAGATTTTCATGTGCAATCTCTAAGGGGTCCCATAGTTTTAAGCAAGCGGGCCAGCTGCGCCGCAATTAAGCGCTAATTTCCGCTCTCGGAGCCATCTATGTCTATGGGGTCGGCGACGAGCATGGCCCAATAAGTCGAATATGTGGTCGTGGGCTCATACACTAAGGCGAGGCCGAATTCGCTCACATCATCCCGGAGCATATTTTCATTATGGGCAGGGGATTTCTTCCACGCGTCAAAGGCGGCCTCCCAGCTCATTTGGCCTGTGGCGACATTTTCACCCGCGATCGAGAAATAATAACCTTGCCGTTGAATACGGTCGCCATGGCCCGACCCGTCTGTACCCGTATGGCTGATGATGCCAGCTGTGGCGAGGTCGCGCGCATGGACTTCAGAGGCGCGGTTTAAACGCTCATCATAAATCAATGTCGATACATTCTTGGACAGGCGGTAAGCATTTAAGTCAGCGAGGGCCTTGTCGAAATCGATGGGCTCAGGGGCGATACGCGGGAAAACGGGGGTTTCGCCAAAGCCATTATTTAATCGGCATTGCATCTCGGGCTTAGAGGTGTCGGGTTGATAAATAACTGTCCCGCGGCAGGTCGGACTATCCGCTTCGCACAGGGCTTTGCAGTCTTCATCTGAGGTCACCGTTTTAACGGCATATGTCCCGTCATCGGCGTCAAATTCTCCGACGGCTTTTGGGCCGAGCTCGGGCGCAGCAAAGGCGAGGCTGGCTGCAAAGACGAGTCCCAATACCGTTATGCTCGCTTGGGTCCATGTTCTGAATGCCATGTTTGGGCCTAGGGTTTGTTGGTAATTAGAGGTTAGACTGGCAGAAAACCCTTAATTTTGAAATATCAATTGGATTAAGTCTTGGTCAGATTGCAGGCCTATTATTTGGCCTATCGTCCAGCTGTTGGCGAGGCTGAGCCGCCGCCTGACGCCATATTTCGTTCCGTAATAAAAGCCGAACTCATTTCTGAATAAAAGGCCGCAAGCTCTTGCGCGCGTATATCGTCGATATTCGGGTCTGGGGCGGCGAGAGGGACAAATGGCTGTCCCTTATGGGCCCCCAACATATAGGCTTTCCAAATGTCGACGGGGACCAAACCGCCGGTAATTTTCCGCATCGACGTATTGTCATCATTTCCGAGCCACACCCCTGTTGTCATTTGCGCAGTGAAACCAATAAACCAAGCATCGCGGTAATCCTGCGAGGTTCCTGTTTTACCGCCAGCTTCCCGTTCCCCGAGCCGCGCCCCATGACCTGTTCCGGTTTCAATGACATCGCGGAGCATAGAGGCCATTTGGCGCGCATAGGGGACAGGATAAACTCGCCGTCCTGCAACAGTACGACGCGTGTAAAGCGGCGCACCAGAGGTGTTTTTAATCTCGGTAATCAGATGCGTTGGGCGCAGTAGGCCTTCATTAGCAAAGACAGAATAAGCGCGAGTTAGCTCCTCTAAGTTCACTTCCGACGACCCCAGTGCGAGAGAATATTGTGCCCGCAATTCACTTTTAATACCAAAGCGTTTGGCCACAGAGGCGACTTGCGCGGGGCCGACTTCGGCTCCGATTTGCGCGGCGATTGTATTAATGGAGAGTTTGAGCGCTTCGCGCAATGTCATGGGTCCGCGATAACGGAGGGTGTAGTTTTCTGGCGCCCAATTTCCAATTTCCGTGGGTTGGTCAATGCGTACCGTTCCAGGCGAAAATCCGTTTTCTAAGGCCGCAGCATAGACAAAGGTCTTGAAGCTTGACCCCGGTTGACGTTGGGCTTGAGCGGCCCGGTTAAATTTTGAATTAAGGTAATCCCGCCCGCCAACTAAGGCTAGAATTGCACCATTGCGATTATCGATGGAGACCAGCGCGCCTTCACCGATTTTTTTCGTCTTGCCCGTTTTATCCAAAACCGACGTCAGGGTCTTATGGGCAAGTTTTTGCTTTTCCGTATCAACCGTTGTTTTGATAATCAGGTCTTCTTGTCCCGCGCTGAGTAGCTCGGGTGCCTGTTCGGCGACGAGATCGAAAATATATCCAATCACAGCTTCACTGATAAGCGGCTCTGGGGCTTCGGCGATAACGGGCGGATTTTGTTGCGCCTCTCGCATTTGCGTTGGCGTTATCATGTCATTGGCCACCATGCGCTGAAGGACCAGGTTGGAACGGGTCAAGGCGCGGTCAAAATGTTCTAACGGATTATAGCGCGACGGGGCTTGCGGTAGTCCCGCCAAGAGGGCGGCTTCGGCGAGGTTTATTTCGCTGGCCGATTTCCCGAAATATTTCTGCGCGGCGGCTTCTACGCCAAAGACCCGCGGTCCCATGGGAATGCGGTTGATGTATAGCTCTAAGATTTCCGGCTTTGACAAGACGGCTTCCATATCGCGGGCTAAGACAGCTTCTTGGAATTTCCGGCGGTAAGATTTTTCTGGCGATAAGATGATATTTTTGACCAGCTGCTGCGTCAGGGTCGAGCCGCCTTGGGATTTTTCGCCCGAGCGCGTATTTTCGAATAGCGCCCGTAAGATCGCTTTATTATCGATACCCGCATGTTCATAGAAGCGCTCATCTTCAATCGCGAGGAACGCGTCCCCGACAAAGGGCGGCATTTGTCCCAGCTTCATGGGCTTGCCAATATACGGTCCGCGGTGGCCGATTTCATTGCCGTCTTTGTCCAATAAGGTCATATTGGGTTTGAGGTTGAGTTCCCACATCGTGCGTTTGTCAGGCAGGGAAGGCAGGTCCTTGAGCAGGTAATGCCGCGTCTGAAAATAGGCGAGCGCAATCAAGGCTGACAGCACGGCCAAGACAATAAGCGCCATCCGACGGCGCTTTTGCTTCCGCTCGGAAATCTCAAGGATTTCTGGATTTATGTCTGCCCGATATGTTGGCATTTTCTCCTTTCGCCCGTAATAGGCTCCATATGACTCACTCCTCTAAGCCAGATGTGCCCTTTTGGAAAACCAAAAATATGGCAGAAATGAGCCCAAGCGAGTGGGAAAGCCTCTGTGATAGCTGTGGTAAGTGCTGTTGCATCCGATTGGAAGACGAAGACACAGGCCAAATTTACATCACAGATGTGGCCTGTAAGCTCTTTGATCCGACGACATGCCGCTGCGGAGATTATACGAATCGCTCCTTATTAGTGCCGGATTGCGTCACGCTTTCGCCCGTCAATGTCAGCCAATTACACTGGATGCCCAAGACCTGTGCCTACCGCCTTGTGGCGGAAGGGAAAGATCTGCCAGATTACCACCATCTCGTCTCTGGCTCGCGCCAGACGATTCACGAGGTCGGCATGAGCGTGCAAGATGCGGTGACAAGTGAGGTGCTTGTCGATGAAAATGAAATCCTAACCCGTATCGTCATTTGGCCGGGTGAACCCGAGGTCGATTAAGGCAGGGGGTAACGTTTGCAAGCCCCGTTGAAACTTGGGTTTCAACTTGGGGTCTGCCGAAATTCACAATCGGGAGGATAGGACCGCCCGCGTGGTCAGCACTCACGATGGAGTACCGAAGAAATAACTATGTTTTACGCGAGGTGACCACGCGGCTGTGACGTTTTAGCAAACGGCCTCATTACATCACCTGTCCACCGCTTATGCCGCGAGAACTTTCGTCCTACCGAACACAGCAGCTTAAGGGCAGGCCCCGCTCACCAAGTTAACGTGCGAAGTTATCATCCCAGGCACGTTTCACACACAGCCCCTCAAACCAGTAGGTGACGTCTACCTGTCCTATGTCTGAGAGAACCCATTTAATATGCAGGGTAATATGGGAATCGTGGATTAAGTTTTTTGATTTTTTTATAAGTGGTTGATTTCTATTTATTCTTTTCCGTCATCCTCGGGCTCGTTGTTTGGAAACAAACAACTAACCGAGGATCCATCTATCGGTGCCTCATAGACCCTCGGGTCAAGCCCGAGGGTGACGGAAGAGTAGTGGAAAGTCTTGTAATGACGAAGGCGGCGTTGTTTATGCTCCCGTTAGCTTCGTAAGCTTCACTGCCTTTGGTCTGTCCTTGAACTTAAAGCCCGTCTTGAAAAACTGAACCAGCTGATTTTTCGCTCTTCCACTTTTCTCTTGCGTATAAGTTGCAGATTATCGTCAATGTCTTGATCATAGGTATTGTCGGCGAGCCGTGAGCAATTTCCCGAAAACAGGGTTAAGAAATTCTGATGAGACGGCAACGAAACACACACCTTTCAGTCGCCCAAAAGGCGAAATTGCGACAGGATTTATCGCCTTAATTGCAGATACCCTGCGTAACCGCTTGAAAATCGGTGGCATAAGGCCGCTGTTTCGGCATTTTTGGCAAGATGAGCGCGGTAAAAACACACAGTTTTGCATCAGATTGGCGTTGCATTCTGGGGGCTGTCTCAATAGGTTCCCGCGAAATGGCAGGCCCAACTGAGTCTGCGCTTTAGCCTGCGAGTCCCATGTCTGATTTCTTGCTGGAATACCTC
>CAZNXP010000042.1:0-11451 GCA_964576955.1 uncultured Algimonas sp. | reverse complement strand
TTTATATAGAACAAAGATAGAACATAATGAATTTTAGTGAGGACAACCCCATGACACGCCAACTCATCCACGACATTTCTGCTGCCTTAGTCTTGGCAGGCTTCGTTGCTATTGTAACACTATGGATGATGGTGATTGGCGGTTAGGGCTGCTCACCCCATGGAGTTTTAATGTCCGGACCGGTTCGCGATTTTGTTCACCTGCGTATGCGTTCACCCTATTCCATGTTGGAAGGGGCGCTTAAAATTGACGAAACGGCGAAGCGCGCTGTGCGTTATCGCCAGCCAGCGCTGGCTATTACAGATACGAATAACCTCTGCGGCGCATTAGAGTTCTGCGAAAAAGTCACGAGTGAGGGTGTGCAGCCGATTATCGGCGTAACCCTCACGATTGACCTCGAAGGTAAAAAACAGCCGGGCCAAATCCACAAAGACCCTGATGGGACGCTGGTCCTGCTGGCGCAAAATGAAAAGGGCTATGGCAATCTCATGGATTTGTCCTCTGCGGCCTTCCTTGAGATAGACCCCACAGATGTCCCCCATGTGAAAGCCTCACGCGTCGAGGGCTGGACCGAAGGCGTGATTGCGTTGACGGGCGGGCAAGATGGGGTGCTGAACCAGCTCATTAAGGCGGGACGCCCAGCTGAGGCGGAGGCATGGCTGCTACGGCTTAAGGCGCTTTTCCCAGATAGGCTCTATATCGAACTCCAGCGCCACACGCCGGAAGAAAGCGCTTTGACGGAAGGCACGCTCATTGATTTGGCCTATGAACATGGCCTGCCGCTGGTGGGCACGAATGAGCCTTATTTCCTCGACCCCGATATGCATGAGGCCCATGATGTTTTGCTGGCTATGAATGAGGGCAGCTATATTCTCGAAAAAGATCGGCGGCGTTTATCTTTGCAGCATTATTTCAAATCCTCGGAAGAGATGATTTCGCTTTTCATAGATTTGCCCGAGGCGATTGAGAATACCCTGCATATTGCGCAGCGTTGCGCTTACCGCGTGCCGAAACATGCGCCCATGCTGCCAAGTTTTGGGGATGGAACAGACTCGGAAGATGAAATTCTGACACAGCAAGCCCGAGCAGGTTTGGAAAAACGTCTCGAAAAAATAGAGCTGGCAGATACGCGAGAGGCTTATTTTGACAGGCTCGACTTTGAGCTGGATGTCATTAAAAATATGGGCTTCCCGGGATACTTCCTCATTGTTGCGGATTTCATTCGCTGGGCCAAAGATCAGGATATTCCCGTCGGGCCAGGGCGGGGCTCTGGCGCGGGGTCGGTGGTGGCTTGGTCGCTGACGATTACAGATTTGGACCCGCTGAAATATGGTCTGCTGTTTGAGCGCTTCTTGAACCCGGAACGTGTGTCCATGCCCGATTTCGATATTGACTTTTGTCAAGAACGCCGCGGCGAAGTCATCGAGTATGTTCGCCGCAAATATGACGATGGGCAGGTCGCGCAGATTATCACATTTGGGACGCTGCAAGCGCGCGCGGTTGTGCGCGACGTTGGGCGGGTCATGCAAATGCCATTGGGACAGATTGACCGCCTCGCAAAACTCGTGCCCTCAAACCCCGCCAACCCCGTCTCCCTGCAACAAGCCATCCGTATGGAAAAAGGCCTGCAGGAAGCGCGGGACGCTGAACCCAAAGTCGCCCGCTTGCTCGATACGGCGCTTAAGCTTGAAGGTCTGTATCGGAACGCCTCAACCCATGCGGCGGGTGTGGTGATTGGGGACCGACCCTTGACGCAAATTGTGCCGCTGTACCGCGACTCCCGCTCTGAAATTGCGGCGACACAATTTACGATGAAATGGGCCGAGAAGGCGGGGCTCGTCAAATTCGACTTTTTGGGATTGAAAACCCTGACCGTGATTGATCGCTGTCTAGGATATCTCAAAAAGCAAGGCATAGAGCTGGACCTAGATACCCTCGAGACAACGGTTCCTGCCGCCTATAAACCTCTGGAAGAGGGCCTATCTGCGGGCGTATTCCAGCTTGAAAGTTCGGGGATGCGCGATGTGCTGCGCAAAATGAAACCTGATAGTATTGAGGAACTCACCGCGCTTATCTCGCTTTATCGTCCGGGACCCATGGGCAATATTCCCGATTATGTTGAGCGCAAATGGGGACGGCAGGAGATTTCCTATCCGCATTCAACGCTAGAGACCATTCTTAAAGAGACATATGGCATTATCATCTATCAGGAACAGGTGATGGAAATCGCTAAAGTCCTGTCAGGGTTCACCCTCGGCGATGCGGATTTATTGCGCCGCGCCATGGGTAAAAAAGACCAAGCTGAAATGGACCGCCAGAAAGGCAAATTTATTGACGGAGCTGTCGAGCGCG
Source organism: uncultured Algimonas sp. (assembly GCA_964576955.1). Classification (GTDB taxonomy): domain Bacteria; phylum Pseudomonadota; class Alphaproteobacteria; order Caulobacterales; family Maricaulaceae; genus Litorimonas. The sequence continues at coordinate 9,099 of CAZNXP010000042.1, read as the reverse complement.
GCGTGGACGGGGATCAAGCCTCTGGTATTTTTGATCTCGTCAATGAATTTGCGGGCTATGGGTTTAACAAATCTCACGCTGCCGCCTATGCGATGATTACCTTCCGCACCGCCTATTTAAAAGCGCTGCATACGACAGAATTTCTGGCCGCGATTATGTCGCTCGATTTGGCGAATGTGGATAAGCTCGCGCAATTCTACCATGAGGCCAAGCGGATGGAGGTGGAGATTGTCCCGCCTTGTATAAATCGCTCGCAAGCCGATTTTGATGTTGAAAATGGAGCTGTGCTCTATGCCTTGGGCGCACTCAAGAATGTTGGTTTGGAGGCCATGCGCCATCTCGTCGAGGTGCGGGAGGCGGGCGGGCCGTTCACATCCATCAATGATTTCGCGCGCCGCGTGGATATGCGCCAAGTCAATAAACGCGCGATTGAAAATCTCGCGCGGTCTGGCGCCTTTGATTGCGTTGAGCCGAACCGCGCCATGGTGTTGAAAAATGCGAGCCTCATTCAAAGTATCGGAACACTCGCCGCGCAAGAGAGGAACAGCGCGCAGGTCAGCTTATTTGGCGATGCGACCGTTGAAATCAAAGACCCTGACTTGGAGGGGTGCGCGCCGTGGACGCCTATCGAAAAACTCGACCATGAATTAGGCTCTGTTGGATTTTATGTGGGCGGGCATCCGCTGGAAACCTCTAGCGTTGATTTGTCTAAATATACGGCGGCGGAGAAAATAGAGACCATGACGGCGGGGGACTATCGAATGGTGGGTGTTGTCCGCAAACGTCAGGAGCGTGTTTCCAAGCGCGGGAAACGTTTTGCCTTTTTGGAACTCTCCGACCCCACCGGGACTTACGAAGTTCTCGTGACAGAAAAACTACTCACGGCGAAACGGGATGTCATGACAGCTGGGCATCTCGTTTGCGTGCATGTCAGCGCAGAGGCCAATGATGGTGAGCTCCGCATGTATGCAGAAAATGTGACGATGCTCGACGGGGCCTCTGTCTCAGCTAGCGCAGCGGAAGCTACAAAAGCCGCGCCGGCAGGCCTAAAAATTCGCCTGCGTCAGTCCGATATTGAAACTTTGGATGAGCTAAAGGCAACGCTAGAGCGGCTCCGAAACTCCCCCTATCAAATGAGCGGATATATTGAGCTTATCCTGCCCTTGAATGAAAAACGAGAGGCGGCATGGCGTCTCGAAGGCCGCTGGGCCATCGACCCGTCTGTGCGAAAGGCGATAAAAGCCAATAGCGCGGTAGAAACAATCGCGGAAATCGCGGCATAAAAGGCTTGCATTCCTGACCCATACCGCTATGTCGCGCGCATTAATTCGCGTCTGCGGTCTGGTGTTTGCCATATAGGTATTCGTCAATTCCGGTCGAACCCAAAGCCATTCAAGGCAAAAAGTTCGTCACCCGCAGACTTAGGTCAACCGGAAGTATGGAGATATTCTATGGCTCTTCCTGAATTTTCTATGCGTCAGCTGCTCGAAGCTGGCGTTCACTTTGGTCACCAGACACATCGCTGGAATCCAAAAATGGCACCTTATATTTTTGGTGCGCGCTCTGGCATCCATATTATGGATCTATCCCAGACTGTTCCGCTACTGCACACGGCTCTTAAAGAAGTTCGCGCGATTGCTGCGAAAGGTGGCCGGGTTCTTTTCGTCGGGACGAAACGCGCGGCCTCTGATCCTGTTGCAACAGCAGCCAAGCGTTGCGCGCAATATTATGTCAATCACCGCTGGTTGGGCGGTATGCTTACGAACTGGCAGACTGTCACAAAATCCATCGCGCGTTTGAAAGAACTTGAAGCGCTCTTGGGTGATCAAGGCGCCGAAGCCGAAACAGGTCTCACAAAGAAAGAGAACCTGAAGCTAGACCGCGAAATGCAAAAGCTTGAAAAGGCGCTCGGCGGTATCAAGGATATGGGCGGCAAGCCTGACCTCATGTTTGTCATCGATACGAACAAAGAAAATATCGCGATTAAGGAAGCCCGCCGTTTAGGAATCCCTGTTGTCGCTATTCTCGACACAAATTGTGATCCAGCGTCTGCTGATATGCCTATCCCTGGAAATGATGATGCGGCCCGCGCGATTCAGCTTTACTGTGAATTGATGGCGGATGCCGTTCTTGACGGGATGACAGAAGCGCAAGCTTCTTTGGGACAAGATATTGGTGCATCTGAGAATGTTGAAGAAGTTATGCTGCAAACGCCCGCTGCTGCTCCAGCGCCTGTTGCCGAAGCGACACCTGTAGCGGCTGCCGCTGTTGCACCCGCAGCTGCTCCGGAATCTGCACCAACTCCAGAGCCTGCGCCAGCCCCAGAACCCGCGCCAGCCCCTGTTGCAGAAACCCCTGCACCAGCTGAAAAGAAGACAAAACCCGCTGCGAAAAAGAAGGCAGCACCTGCCGCCGCTGAAGAAGAATCAGAATATTTGCGTGTAACCCGTGAATATGATGCAGATGTCGATCCTGAGGTTGTCTTGAAAATCCAAAAACACCTTGGCGCGTCGCTTTCAAACCGTGACAGCAAATATGTGGCGTGTTCTGATGAGACAGAACTTGAGACAATTGTCAAAGGCTTCATGAAAAAGAAAATGGGTATTGATGACAAAGAAGCCGCGATGGAAAAAGTCAAAGCTGTTTGTCTGACAATGAAACCAACACGGATGAAGAATCGCGTTACGTTTTATTATCTTCTTGCGAAAGCTGAAGGGAAGCTTGGCGAATTTTAAGCCGCTAAAGCCGGTCTGTTCATAGGCCTTATAATTTTAAATTTGACTTCCTATCTGGAGGTCAACCCTAACTCATCCAATCCGAATAGGAGACCGATATGGCTGCTATCACAGCTAAACTTGTTAAAGAGCTGCGCGATAAAACATCTGCCGGCATGATGGACTGCAAAAAAGCCCTCAATGAATCCAATGGTGACATGGAGGCGGCCATTGATTGGTTGCGCACAAAAGGCATTGCGAAAGCCGATAAGAAAGCTGGCCGCGTGGCGGCTGAAGGTCTTGTGGCTGTAGCCACGCAAGGCACCACAGGTGTTCTTGTTGAAGTGAACTCAGAAACAGATTTCGTGTCTCGCAATGAAGGCTTCCAAACGGCCGTTGCGCAAATCGCATCGACAGCATTGAGTGTTGATAACACAGAGGCGCTTCGCGACGCACAAATCGATGGCAAGACTGTCACAACATTCTTGACTGACCTCGTTGCGAAAATCGGCGAGAACATGTCTTTGCGCCGTATGGAAAAACTCAGCGTTTCATCTGGCGTTGTTGAAGGCTATATCCATAACTCCGCTGCACCAGGTATGGGCCGCATTGGTGTTTTGGTAGCCCTCGAGTCGACGGGCGATACGGATAAGCTTAATGCTTTAGCTAAGAAAATCGCGATGCACATCGCGGCGACATCGCCTTTGGCGCTGACAACGGATGATTTGGATCAAGACCTTGTCGCAAAAGAGCGCAAAGCTCTGAAAGACGAAGCGATAGAATCTGGGAAGCCAGAAGCGATTGTCGACAAAATGGTCGAAGGCCGCATGGTCAAATTCTTCAAAGAATCTGTCTTGATGACGCAAATGTTCGTCATGGACCCAGACCATAATGTCGAAACAATCATTGCCAATGAAGCCAAAGCGCTTGGTGCTGACATTAAAATGACGGGCTATGTCCGCATGGAAGTGGGCGACGGCATTGAGAAGAAGGAAGAAAACTTCGCCGCGGAAGTCGCCGCAGCTGTTGCTGGCTCTTAGGTTTTCTTACATTTTTGAATTTTGGGCCGCGTTTCGAAAGGGACGCGGCCTTTTCTTTAGGGACTTATTTAGTGCATATGGAATTCTAGCCCGATTGCGCGCAAGTTTTCCTAGCCCTCGCGCTCTTCATGCCTATATTCACCTCAACTATGAGAGAGTCGCACTTGGTGCATTCGAAAGACAAGGCAGTTCATGACGAACAAGTATAATTACAAACGTGTGCTGTTGAAGATCTCTGGCGAGGCTCTCATGGGTTCAAAAGCCTATGGTATCGACACAGATACAGTGAAGCGTTTCGCGGGTGAAATCAAAGCCGCTCATGACAAAGGGCTAGAGATAGCGCTGGTGATTGGCGCAGGGAATATTTTCCGGGGACTTTCGGCCTCGGCCACTGGCATTGAACGTTCCTCCGCAGATTATATGGGGATGTTAGCCACCGTAATGAATGCGCTGGCGATGCAAAGCGCGCTTGAAGAAATTGGCGTCCATACGCGCGTCCAATCGGCTATCCCAATGCCGACCGTGTGCGAGCCTTATATTCGCCGGAAAGCAGCGCGGCATATGGAAAAACGCCGGGTTGTGATTTTCGCGGCTGGAACAGGTAATCCCTATTTCACCACAGATACGGCTGCCGCCTTACGCGCGGCAGAGATGGAGTGCGACGCTTTGTTGAAAGGTACGCAAGTTGACGGGGTTTATGATAGTGATCCAAAAACCAATCCGGATGCTAAGCGATATGACAAATTGACCTATCACAAAGTTCTTGCCGATGACCTGCGCGTCATGGATGCATCGGCTGTGACCTTGATGCGGGAGAATAACATCCCAATTATAGTCTTCTCTCTTGCTGATCAGGGCGGTTTTGATCGCGTGATGGCAGGTAAAGGCAGATGTACCACAATCGCGTCCTGATTTCGCCATTTAAGGCTGTCAGGTTAGATTGGAATGAAGGAGGGCCACATGGCCGTTGAATTTAACATCGCGGATTACCGCAAACGTATGGACGGTGCCGTTGCGTCCCTGAGAACAGAGTTTTCTGGCCTGCGGACAGGACGTGCGAATACGGCGCTGCTCGATAATATCACGGTCTCTGCCTATGGTTCTGAGATGCCGCTAAATCAGGTTGGTAATGTCACCGTCCCTGAAGCGCGTATGCTCGTCGTCAGCGTTTGGGATAAAACCCAAGTTGCCGCCGTCGAGAAAGCGCTGCGTCAGTCAAATCTTGGGATTAATCCTGTTGTGGATGGGCAGACGATTAGAATTCCCATGCCGCCTCTTACAGAGGAACGCCGTCGGGATCTTACAAAAGTTGCGGGAACCTATTCCGAGAACGCGAAAATCGCCGTTCGCAATGTCCGTAGAGATGCTATGGAAACGCTTAAAAAGGCTGAGAAAGATGGCATGAGTGAAGATGAGCGTAAAGCCCATGAGTCTGACACGCAAAAGGCAACAGATGATGTGATTGCAGAAATCGAGAAAGCGCTCGCAGCGAAATCAGCAGAGATTATGCAAGTCTAAATGGCCCAGTCGCCGACATATCCCGGCATGCCGGCGCATATTGCGATCATTATGGATGGTAATGGTCGGTGGGCGCGCGCGCGCCATAGACCTCGCGTCTTTGGCCATACGCAAGGCGTTAAAACCGTGCGCCGCGTCGTCGAAGGCGCGTCTGAAATTGGGGTCAAATGCCTGACGCTTTATAGTTTCTCGACTGAAAATTGGACAAGGCCAAAGGCGGAGATCGCGGCGCTATTTAATCTCTTGCGGGAATATGTTGAGAGCGATTTGGAAACGCTTCATCGCCGAAATGTTCGCGTTCGGATTTTGGGCTCGCGTAAAGGTCTAACCCCAGACTTGCTTGAGCTGATTTCCAAAGTCGAAGAGACAACGCGTCAAAACACGGCGTTTTGTTTGAATATTGCCTTTAATTACGGGGGCCGAGATGAGCTTTTGCGCGCTGCCGCCAAAGCCTCCGCCGCGGGGAAAGACGTCGAGGCAATGACCGAGTCTGACTTTGGGCAATTCCTAGATACTGAAGGGCTGCCTGATGTTGATTTGGTTGTCCGTACATCTGGTGAAAAGCGCATAAGTAATTTCTTGCTTTGGCAATCTGCCTATGCGGAATTTGTGTTCACGGATGTGCTTTGGCCTGATTTCACCGTCAGTGATTTACAGGCCGCAATCTCCGAATTTAAATTACGCACACGCCGCTTTGGAAATTTAGACACCTCGGAAGTCGCGTAGCATGGTTGAGGTTCCCGCCCAAAAACCAAAGTTTTCAGGCGTGGGTGTTCGTGCAATTTCGGCAGTGGGAATGGTGCTGCTTTGCGTCGCGCCTTTTTATTTTGGCGGCTGGCTTTGGGCGGCTTTAGCGGGATTATTTGGCGGACGTATGTTGTTTGAATGGGTTCGCATGAGCGATCCATCTCCAGCTCTACCAGCTTATTTGATTCCTATTATCGGCTTGCTGGCAGGCGTTATTTATGTCGTTCAACATAATCCTGGCTATGCTGTCTTAACAGTTTTCTTGACAGGACTTGCCGTCATTGGGGTGCAAGCTTTTCGAGCTGGTGAGAATAAAAAGTCTCGCATGACATGGGCGGCACTTGGGGTTTTCTACATTTTCATCCCAACGCTTTTGATGATTGGCTTGCGCGGAAACAATGTTGGTTTTGATACGGTTGGGTTTCAACGGCTTCTATTCGTCATAGCCTGTGTCATTGGGGCAGATGTCGGGGCCTATTTCGGCGGGTCAACATTTGGCGGTCCCAAACTTGCGCCTAAGCTTTCCCCGAATAAAACATGGTCTGGATTTTTCTCAGGGCAAGCGCTTGCAATCCTATTGGGCGCGATTTTTGGCCATTTAGTTGGAATTGGCTGGTTATCAGGTGTGTTGCTGGCGCTTCCGATAGCGATATTATCTGTTCTAGGCGATTTGTTTGAATCGGGCGTGAAGCGAAGTTTGAACGTCAAAGATACGGGCGGCCTGATGCCGGGACATGGCGGATTGCTGGACCGTTTGGATAGTTTGATGGCAGCAATTGTGGGCGTGGCGATTATATTACTTATCTTTCCGGGTGTTTGGCCAAGCTAATGACAAAGCGTATTTCAATATTAGGTTCAACCGGCTCGATCGGTAAAAATACCTTGGATATTATCCGCGGCGTGGCGCCGGGCACTTATAAGGTTGTGGCGCTCACAGCCAACCGAAGCGCGGATTTAATTGCGGAACAGGCGTTAGAATTTGGCGCCGAATTTGTCGCTCTAGCTGACGAAGCGGGTGCCAAGGAATTAAATGCGAAATTAAAAGGCACCGGGATTGAAACGGGTTTCGGACCGGCCGCCCTTATTGAAGCGGCGAGCCGTGCGGCGGACTTCACCATGGCGGCGATTATTGGCTCAGCTGGATTGGAACCAACCCTTGCTGCAGTCGGGCAGGGCAATCATGTCGGCCTCGCCAATAAGGAATGCCTCGTCTGTGCGGGAGAGACATTCATGGCGGCGGTCAGGGCCTTTGGCGCGACGCTGCTCCCCGTCGATTCCGAACATAATGCGATCTTTCAAGTTTTAGAGGATGATAAAGCCGGAGTACGGCGCCTAATTTTAACGGCGTCAGGCGGACCGTTTCGTACGGCATCATTAGACGCTTTGAAAAATGTCACCCGTGAAGACGCTTTAAATCATCCCGTTTGGTCTATGGGTGCAAAAATCAGTATCGATTCTGCGACCCTAATGAACAAAGGCCTCGAATTAATTGAGGCGAGTTGGTTATTTGATCGTCCAAGCCGCGAGATTGATGTCATCGTGCATCCGCAATCCATCATTCATTCGATGGTGGAATATATTGATGGCTCTGTTTTAGCGCAAATGGGCAGTCCGGATATGCGCACGCCAATTGCCTATGCCATGGGGTGGCCCAAACGTATCTCAGCTCCAGTGGAACGGTTAGATTTTGCAAAAATTGCAGGACTGACCTTTTTTGAACCTGATACGGTGAAATTCCCGGCTCTACGATTGGCGCGAGAAGCGCTTGAGGCAGGGGGGCAAGCTCCTTGCGTGTTAAATGCTGCAAATGAACAAGCCGTCGCCGCCTTTTTAGACGGCCAAATTCCTTTCCTCGGAATCGCTAAACTAGTCGAACAGGCATTAGATTCCCATGCGAAAGCGGCCTGTTTCAGTCTGCCGCCTGCGGATGCGCAAGGCGTTATGGACCTCGATAGGCACGCCCGCCGCACTGTAAATGAGCATATTGTAAACTTGTAAGCTGGCTCGCTTTGCGGCATCCAAGTCCAATGAGTTTGTAAGAGCCATTGGGCGCACCATTTAATTTGAGGAATTTATGCTGACAGGAGTAATGCTTACGCTAATTGCAATGTTCAGCTTTGTTCTGGTCCTGTCATTCCTCGTGTTTTTCCATGAGCTTGGACATTATTCGGTCGCGCGGTTCTTTGGTATTTCTGTTGACCGATTTTCTATTGGGTTTGGCAAGCCGATTTGGCGCCGAACGTCCAAAGCGGGTGTTGAGTGGATTGTCGCGCGTATCCCTTTGGGCGGCTATGTGAAATTTACAGGCGATGCTGGCGCTGCGAGCAATCCGGATTTAGAAAAACTAGAAGAAATTCGTGCGGCTATTGAAGCGAAGCCGGATGGACCAGCTATTGAGGATGTTTTTCATTTTTGTCCTGTCTGGCAAAGGGCCCTTGTTGTGCTGGCGGGGCCAATTGCTAATTTCATCCTCGCAATAATTCTGTTCGCAGGCATTGCGATGGCGGTTGGGATTCAATTTGCGACACCTGAAGTCAGTGCTGTGACACCAAATTCGCCAGCGGCTGCTGCAGGGTTTGAAGTTGGAGATAATATTCTCTCATTGGACGGCAAGGAGATGAAGAGTACCTCAGCGGCAGTGCAATATATTCGTTTGAGAAGTAACTCAAAAATTGAAGTTGTCGTTGACCGTAATGGTGAAGAGCTGAATCTTATTGTAACGCCCGAAAGAAAGGAAATACGCGACGAAATCGGTGGACTCTCCAAAGTTGGGCAGGTTGGAATTGGTATTAAACCTGGAAAATCAGGTGTGGATTCGGTGGACGGGCCAATTGAAGCCATTGGTTATGGATTTAGCCAGACTGGGGAAATTTTGAATTCGACGGGGGTCTATATCGGGCGCTTATTTACTGGCAAAGAAGACGGTAAACAGCTGGGTAGTGTTGTGAAAATCGCGACCGTTACTGGCAAGGTTGCAGTGGATACGGCGAAGGCCGATGCGACCGTCGGTGAGAAGCTAAGAGCGTGGGCCTTGCGCATGACCTTTTTAGCGGCTTCCATTTCAATTGCGTTAGGTTTCG
>CAZNXP010000041.1:0-11519 GCA_964576955.1 uncultured Algimonas sp. | reverse complement strand
GAAACGGGCAGTCTCTATTCCTATTGTAAGTCACTGGGCGATATTGTTCGTTTAAATGATCGCTATCAGAAACTCGCTATAGACGCAGGTTCAGTCAAATTAGTCCCGGGTCAATCGGGTCGATATAAGATGGTCTTCAATCCATATTATGAGGATATGGAAAAATACCGTCCGATCACGGACCTCATTATGGCAGCCTATATGACGACTTATAGCTGGCTGATATGGGGGTTGGGTGAAACAATTCTATCAACGCATCTATCCTATCCACGACCAGATGATATTACAGCACATGCAGAAATTTTCCGATCAGAGCTAATTTTCGGGTCTCGTGAGACCTTTATGGAATTTTCGGAAACTACCGTATCTGAGGTTATTACAACGCATAACCCAGAGAAACTCTCACGTGTGATCCTGAAACTAGATAAAATGCTTGGATTGCAAATGGAGTCTCATGCCTTTGAAGAGGCCATTGAAGCGGCGATTAGAGGGGCATTGAACTCTGGGCAAATCTCTACTCAAGTCGTGGCCGAGCGAATGGGGATGAGTTGGTCTACCTTACGGTTGCGCCTAAAAGATAGCGGATTAGGATTTCGCCCGCGTTTGGACCAGATTCGCAAGACTATGTTTTTGGAAGAATATCAAGCCGGAAAAAGTTTTGGGCAGATTTCGATGTCGCTGGCCTATAATGATCAGCCCGCCATGAACCGCGCCTTTAAACGCTGGTTCGGCATGACCCCATCAAAGTGGCAAAAAGCGCAATCCGAGCCCGAATGAAAACGCGCTATCGCGCTCGGCCCCAATAATTATAAGATAAAACACGCGGCCCGGGGATATAGAGTTGATTTAGCTCTAGAGTTTTCAGACCGGCTTCCGTAATAAGGCGCGGAATATCACGCCCGCTTTGGCAGCCGCCAGCCAGTTTCGACCAAATGGGATCAATCCGCTTTTGCCATTTTGCGATATTCTGATCTGGCGCGCGCCCATGTTCACAAAATAAAATTTCGCCATCCTTTTTTAAAATACGCCGCATTTCGCGCAAGGCACGGATAGGATCAGGAATGGTGCACAGGCTATAGGTGACAACGACGGTGTCGACGCTTTCCGAGGTCATTGGGATATCTTCCCCAGACAATCCAATTCGGTCTATAGGGAATGCGGCGGCCTCACGACGCTTTTGACTACGCGCCCAAATATGCTCATCGGGGTCGACGCCAATCACACGTTCGACCATTGATGGATCATAATGCGGAAGATTGAGACCTGACCCAATCCCAATTTCCAAGACGCGGCCTTTCGCGAGCGGGATAATTTTAGCGCGCTGTTTAGAAACAGGTCTAACGCTGCAGGCTTTGTCTAAACAACGGGGTAGAATATGTTTCGTGTAAAATCCCATCCGCGATGCCGTTACTTGCGACGATAACTGTCTGTTGTGCCTGTCGTCGTATCTTGCAAAATAAGTTGAGTTTTATTGGCGAGGACAATATTTTTGACTGACGTGCTACTACTATCTGCCTGCTTTTGTAATTTGTCAGCCCAAGCCCGCGAGATCTCATCAGGGGTTTGTGGTAAAATCAGAGCAGAGCTTTGAGTCTGTGTCAGTTGTCCATTTATAATTTCCCAATGCCCCTGTAGTTCTACACGTAGGGGCATCCCATTTGCGGGTAATTTCTGACCTTTCACTACCAAATTCCGAGTGAGGTGTGTTTTGCCATTTTTCTGCAATTTTAGAACCGTGTCCGTCGTCGTGGTTTGTATCCCGCGGGTTGTCATAGACGTGGGGGTTTCTTGCACCCATGTTCCCAAAATGGCTTTCTCCAAGGGCGGCTCGCCTGAACAGCTAGCTAAAATCAGAGCAAAACCGAAAAATATATACCGAATCCAACGCATAATCCGCCCTAACAGTGTAAGATGATTTTCGCAAAGCGGATTTGGAATTTTCGCAGATAGACCTATCAAGTAAAGGTGTAAAAATTCCGCTTGGGTGGAGGCTTCAAGCTGGGCTAAGTGAGTTTCATGTCAAACCTACTCAAACTCGCACTGCCTCAACTCGCCCCCATGTGGCTCTCAAGGGAAACAGGCCTTGCGCAGGTCATTCAAACCATCGAAACGGCGGCTAAAGAAAAGGCTGATTTAATCGCCTTTTCCGAAAGTTTTGTTCCCGGTTATCCCTTTTGGTTAGACGGCACGGGCGGCGCGAATTTTAACAATGAAAAACAAAAAACCATTTTCGCCCATTATTCTGATCAATCCATCACGATTGAGGATGGGCATTTGGACGATGTTTGCGCTGCGCTCAAAGCGGCGAATATGGCATGTTATTTGGGGATGATTGAACGCCCGCGAGATCAGACAGGACACTCTCTTTACTGTGCTTATGTTTATATCGATAAAAGCGGCACAGTGCGCTCGGTCCACCGCAAGCTTCGGCCAACTTATGAAGAACGGCTTGTCTGGTCTCCGGGTGATGGGCACGGACTTGTCACGCATAAGCTTGGCGCGTTCACCGTGGGTGGTTTGAACTGCTGGGAAAACTGGATGCCGCTGGCGCGGGCGGCGCTTTACGGGCAGGGCGAGGACCTTCACATTATGGGCTGGCCCGGAAGTGATCGGAATACGCAGGACATAACGCCCTTTTTAGCCAAGGAAGGCCGTAGCTATTGTGTGTCCGTCTCGGCTCTGATGCGCCCGTCCGATGTGCGAGATGATACGCCTTTCGCCGAAGAGATACGCGCGAGCTTAAGCGAAATGCCTGCCAATGGCGGCTCCTGCGTTGCCGCGCCCGATGGGAGTTGGGTGCTCGAACCTGTTATGGGCGAAACAGGCATTCGTTATTGCGAACTGGACCCAAGTTTTGTGCGGCGCGAGCGTCAAAATTTTGATCCCGCTGGCCATTATTCTCGGCCTGATGTGACCCAATTACAGGTCGACCGCCGCCGGAAAACGACAACAAGCTTTACTGATGATGAGATTTAAAGCGTAATTTCATCTGGATGTTTGGCGGTTTCAACACCCTCTAATATATCCCTCGCCGCATTCAAATAAATTACCTGCATATTGGCGGCTTTTGCGGCGGCCACCCCTGTCAGGCTATCTTCAATCACAAGACAATGTTCGGGCGCCGCGCCGCAGCTTCGCGCGGCATGTAAAAACAAATCGGGTGCAGGTTTGGGCCGCGCCACATCTCGCGATGAGAATATCTTTCCGGCGAAAATTTTATCAAAGCCTGCGGCTTTTAATGTCACTGCCATCTTCTCATGCGGGCCTTGGGACGCCACGCAAATCGAGAGGCCCTCCGCTTTTACACGGGAGATGAGGGCAGCAATACCGTCGACGGCTTTGACCTCTTTCAAAGCGATTTGACAGGCCGCGTCGAAATCCGCAATCCAATCGCGGGACAGGCTGCGACCAAGATGAGTTTCCAAGGCAGCATGGACTTGGTGCATATGCCCGCCCTTAAAACGCGCCATCGACTCAGCGCCGCTCATCGGCCAGCCTTGCGCTGTGAGCGCTTGGGCCATAACCACATTGGAGAGCGTCTCGCTATCCACCAAGACGCCGTCGCAATCAAAAATGACTAAGCGCGTTTGCGGCGGGATTTGAGGCATTATTTTGTGAGGGCACCATCTGCGCTCTCACGCGCAAGCTCATCGTCTAAGTCGCTCAGTTTCAATAAGAGCCCTGATTCTAACAGGTCTAATTTATCGACTCTCACATTTGTTTCAATTGCCGCGACGGGGCGGCCCGTATTGCCGGAGAAATGCATCCAGTTTTGGCCCTTATATTCTGGCCAATTTGGTACATTTTCTCCGTTTGGATTGCTTGTCTTTGCGAAATTGGTCCAAGCGGAAACCATAATATCGGTCAAAGCCTTATCGTCATCTGACAGACCTAACACGGGTTCAGAACTATCAAAGACAAATGGAATTTCTGCGGCGTGAAATGCGCCTAAGGTCTGTTTATCTGACGGCGGCGTACGCGAGAAATGATAGAGATATGTTGGCTGCCTCAGTGCAGCATTGGCCTCAGCCGCAAAGCGGACATTCACGCCAAAAATCTCATCGCCCATCATCTGGCTTCCGCCTGTCGTGAAATCTGACTCCAGACCAAAAATCTCGGCAATAGCCTTACCTTTTTCGGGATAATGCCTATTAAGCGCCGCAATCATTTGCGGGCCGCCGCGCGGCATGTCCGGTTCCCAGACTGACGGCTGTTGGTCATCTGGAAAAAATAAGCTGCCTTCATCCGAATTATATCCCGTCAAGAAAGGCACAGCGTTTATATCGCCGTCGCGAAAGGCGTGGCCGACATTTTTAGGAAAGACATAGCCGTCTCTGATATGATGAAAGGCCTCATCAGATTTTTCGGGCAGATTGGCCATGATGACATCCGCCGGGACAGCCCGTAATTCATCCGCAGTTGGGCCGGTCAGACCTACGGATTTCGCGACTTTTTTGCCCATATCATATCCGCTTGGCCAGCCGAGCCCGTTGCCGTCCATTTGCCCGAGATGATAGGTTGAGGCCCCGCTTTGCGAAATTGCCTTATGAAACTTCCCAGCTGCGAGCGGGCTTGCCATCATTTCTGTGACGGACCATCCGCCAGCACTTTCCCCGAAAATCGTGACATTGTCAGGGTCACCGCCAAAAGCGGCGATATTTTCTCGGACCCAATCGAGAGCGGCGATTTGGTCGAGGCTCCCATAATTGCCTGACACTTTATGTGGGCTATCGTCCGACAAAGCGGGATGGGCCATATATCCGAAGGCCCCGAGGCGGTAATTTATCGTCACCAAGACCACGTCTTTTTCGACAAGACCGTTGGCTTGGTAATAAGAGAAATCGCCAGAACCAAATTGATGGCCCCCACCATGTATCCAGACCATGACAGGCTGTTTTGTTTTGCTGCCCAAATTGCCCGTACGAACATTCAAATAAAGGCAATCCTCACTCATGGGCAAGGGGGTCTGACCCGCGACAGCGCGCTTTATCAAGAAATTTTTTACCGCGCCTAATCCGTGCCCTTCAATAAGCCTGTCAAAGAAACCACCCTCAACATCATCTATCTGCATACAGCGGTCCCCAAAACTATCCGCTGCGCGGGTTTCCGTCCAAGTCGGCGCGGGTTGCGGGGCCGCCCAGCGCAATTCTCCAACGGGAGGCGCTGCAAAGGGGAGACCTTTAAAGTTGAATATTTCTGAACTTTCTGTGGTGACGCCTTGGACGGGACCTTGCGGCGTCGAGACAATGGCCTCGTTTGAAAGTTCAGGCGCGGCGCTCCTACAAGCCGCCAAAGCGGCTATAAGCGCCAGGGCGGCGACGGTCTTTAGGTTTCGCATTTTCAGTCCTCGCATGGCGCATCTCCGATTTTACCCTTGATACGCAGTAAATGGCTGAAAGAACAAGTATTCCGCACTTTGCGTGGCCTATGCATTTGTGTAGGCCGCCAGCCGTGAGTGATGAAGAAGACATACTTATTATTGGTGCGGGCCTTATCGGCTTGTGTACAGCCGACGCATTGGAAGCCCGCGGGGCGCGGGTGACGCTCATAGAGGCGCGGCCGGGACCCTGCGAAGGGACAAGCTTCTCCAATTCTGGCATGATACATCCGAGCCAAGCGGTGGGTTGGGAGCCGCGCGATGCGATGTCTCCAGACTTAACGCGGGCCCGGCTTGACGCCGCCACTGTTACGGCGCGTTTGGCGGAGCGCTCCCAAGAACTATTGATGCAGAAGATGGACGCCTTAGCTATGCCGCGGCGCGGCGCGGGATGTCTTCAGTTGCAACCGAATTTTGAGGCAGCGCAAGCCGCGCAAGCTGAATATATTAAGCTCGGCATTCAAACAGATATACGGATAGATCCGGTGGAAACCTTTGGCTTACCTGCCTGTTTTTTCCCAAATGAAGCCTCCGGCAATGCGAGGGAGTTTGGATGTGCCTTAGCGGAAGATCTGGCCAAGCGTGGTGTGTCTTTCATCTATGAGGCGGCGGCCTTAGATGTGCGCCGGAGTCAGGGCCGATTTTACGTGCGCACACCAAAGAAAATCTTTGAGGCAGCTCATTTGGTTATTGCAGCGGGCGCGGCGTCGCCTGCATGTTTTGAGATGCTCGGCGTAAGGCTACAGCTAGGCTCGGTGGCAGGTGCTGCGGCAGATTTTGCCCTGCCTGCGGATAGATCTGATCTTCCGTCTTGCCCAGTTATGGATGTGCAGAGCCGCTCTGCCTTCACGGTTTTTGACCAGCATATTCGGATTTCGGGAGGATGGAATCTCAGCGATCCGGCCCTTTTGGTCGAGCGGTGGAGAGAAATTGCACCCGGTCTGATGTTGCGTCTGGGCTCGCCCATCTCAACATGGTCAGGCGTGCGTCCGATGAGCCCCGTGGGCCGGCCCTATATTAGCGGAACCTCTATCCCAAATCTTTGGATTAATTCGGGACATGGCCATATGGGCTGGACTTTAAGCGCAGGCTCAGGAGAGCTTTTGGCCAAGCAATTGATTGGCGGCGTGCGGGATAGGCGTTTTTCCTTTGCAGGCTAGGCGCAAGGCAGGACGGACTGCGGATTACGCAATAATATCTGGGGTTATTTGGTTCTCGATGAAGGCAATTTTATCCTTCATCGCGAGTTTCACCTTTTTCATCCGCCGCATTTTTAGCATATCGGTGACGCCCGTTTCCGACATGGCTTTGATTTCTCGGTCAATCGCGCGATGTTCTTTTTTGAGCCGCGTCAGCAGCTTCATCATCTCTTCTTCCGACAATCCGTCGGGCACGTCCAACTCGGGATTTTCTGGTGGCTGCTCATCCATGCGCCTCCCTAACCTGAACACCGCAATCACGCAATGATTCACAATGGCACAGGCCCAAAAAGAGGATATCTTAACTATGGTGTCTCAAATTTTTCAAAATTTTTGACGGAAGGCGAGACAGATGTTCGATTCTGTGCTATATTAACTTATCATTACATCACAGGAGCGAGACATGGCAGTATCGGGACACTTGGAAACCCTGCAAAGCAAACACACTCATCTGGATGAAAAAATCCAAGCCGAACTCCGAAGTCCACTTCCCGATACTCTCCGCGTCTCACGGCTCAAACGTGAAAAACTCCAAATAAAAGATACGATCAGGCAGTTTGCCGAGAAGACCTAATAGGCCCTATTGCCGCTGGGAACAGCGCAGACTATAGCCCCCTCATTGACCCTTTGGTCAGTGAGGGTTTATTTTTGTTTCAGAGGAGGTCGCCATGTCCGACCGCGTCTTTATTGTTACGGGTGCCGCGCGCGGGATTGGTCTGGCGTGCGCACAGCGGCTCGTCGATGATGGTCACCGCGTTGTTTTAGCTGACCGCGACGCCGAGGCAGGCCTCGCC
Source organism: uncultured Algimonas sp. (assembly GCA_964576955.1). Lineage (GTDB taxonomy): Bacteria > Pseudomonadota > Alphaproteobacteria > Caulobacterales > Maricaulaceae > Litorimonas. Next base: position 4,149 of record CAZNXP010000041.1, on the reverse strand, counting down.
TCAGGCCGTGATTTGGCCGCAGAAACGGACCGCGCCATTTTCGTAGAATGCGACGTGTCTGACCCGCTCTCCGTGCATAATTTGATTGCCGAAACTTTGGGGGCCTATGACCGCATTGACGGGCTCATTAATAATGCAGGTATAGCTATTAAGGGCGGGTCTTTGGATATGAGCATTGAAGATTTTGACTTGAATTTATCGGTGAATTTGCGCGGCGCTTTTCTGGTGTCCAAGGCCGTGGCCCAATATATGGTCAAGGAAATTGAAAACCGGACCGACCGCTCTCGATTGACGGACCGACCCTATGCGATTGTCAATATGTCCTCGATTAATGATACGGTCGCGATACCGGATTACCTTGCCTATACGGTGTCGAAAGGCGGCATGCATCAAATGACCCGCGCGATGGCGATTGAACTTGCGCCTTACGGGATTCGCGTCAACGGCATTGGACCGGGTTCGATAAAGACGGAAATGCTGGCAAGCGTCGTCTCGGATGCAGATGCGATGAAGAAAATTACGCAGCGCACCCCCTTGGGCCGGCCAGGGCTGCCAGATGAAATCGCCTCGGTGGCCGCTTTCCTTTTGTCTGAGGAAAGTAGCTATATCACGGGACAACATATTTATGCGGACGGCGGGCGCATGGCGTTAAATTACACCATGCCGGTGGACGAATAAAAAAACGAGATTTGGATCAAAAAAGCCCGCTCAGTTGAGCGGGCTTTTTAGTTTGGATTTTAGTTGCTGGGTTTAAACAAGCTTTCCAGCGTATGTTCTACTTTAGGCTTCTCAACATCGGGTTCCGGTGTTGGCAATGGCGCCAGCGTCTCTCCGCCGCCTTCTTTGTCCAATTTAGCTTGTTCTTTAGCGCGCTTCTCAGCCGCTTTTGTGACAAAGCCGTCCAGATCAATTTGCGAGCAAAGGCCGAGGCTAACAGGGTCGGTTGGGTTGATCGTATTGATTTTCCAATGTGTCCGATCGCGAATAGCTTTAATGGTTGGTTTTGTCGTGCCGATGAGTTTCGAAATTTGCGCATCCGTAATTTCAGGATGATTGCGCACAAGCCAAGCAATAGCGTCGGGCCGGTCTTGACGACGTGATAGCGGCGTATAGCGCGGGCCTTTTTTCTTGGTCTTGGGTTCGAGCTTGTCCGAGTCAAAGCTATTGGCCTTCATCGCGTAATTTGGGTCGCTTTCGGCCTTTTCAATCTCTTCGCGAGAGACTTGTCCATTTGCGATCGGGTCTGCGCCGCGAATTCCGGCGGCCACATCGCCATCCGCAATGCCTTCGACTTCTAATATATGTAACACGCAAAATTCAGAAATTTGCTTAAATGTCATGGCTGTATTGTCGATCAACCAGACAGCAGTTGCCTTTGGCATGAGTATCTGTGTCATCCTTTTCCCCCAGTGGAAAGCCTGCCTACAAGTCGCAGGCATGAAAAAACCCCGCTCGGCGGGGTGGATTTACTGATTTTTGACTATGAAATCATCAATCAGTGCTTTGCACATAATAGATTAACGTCCATTTGGCAATAGGGAGGGGCCCACACAAACTGAAAAGAGATACCCACATGTCGATCTTTGGTGATGAATTACCGCAATCCCGTGAAACCGCGCCTCAGCCGGGAGAAGACCTCTATGGTCTATCTGTTTCAGAATTGGACGACCGTATTACAGTGTACAAAGCTGAAATTACGCGTCTGGAAGCAGAACGCGTGAAAAAACAAGCTGAATCCGAGGCTGCCCACGCGATTTTTGGTAAAAAGAGCTGAGACGGCATTTATTCTGCCAATTTGCGCCTTTTGGCTTGGCGCTTGCAAATCTCCCTGCCAACGACGTCTTGCAAATCAATGCGATACACCACAAACAGTAAAAGAGAAAACTAATGATGGCTGTTTCCCACTTGGATAATTCGCAGAAAAATAAGTTGACTGATACACTGACCCCGCAGGCTGAGGCGCGCTTGATGGCGTTTACGAAATCAGAGCTATTTTCTAAAACTTTCAGAGAAGGCATGGACCTTGTCGAAGAAACCGCGGCTTATTTGGACGGTCCAGGCCGCCAAGATTCGAAAAAGCTTGGGCGTACCGATGCGCTGACCTATGCCAGCCAATCCATGCGCCTGACAACACGGCTGATGCAAGTTGCGAGCTGGCTCCTTGTTCAGCGCGCGCTCAAAGAAGGCGAGATGGATTTGTTGGAAGCGCGGGCGGATAAATACCGCCTTGTAGCTGAAGAAAAATCGGAAGGGACATTGAGTTTTTCTGATTTGGCCAAAGATGCCTATGCCATGCCGGCGCGCTTGTTGGACCTACTCGCCCGTTCCGAACAGCTTTATGAGCGTATCATGCGCCTTGACCGTTCGCTTTACGGGACGATTGCTGCGCAATCTGGCAATACGGTGGCTGACCAAATCAACCGATTAGAGGCGGCTTTCAAAAGGTAGGTCGTTTTGATTAATTTTACCCAATAAAAAAGGCTCCTCAGGTGGGAGCCTTTTTCGTATTTGGTCTTTGTGGGCGTATTAGACGCCGAAACCTGCAAATTTATCTTTAAAGCGAGAGACGCGTCCGCCGCGGTCCATCAACTTCGCATCGCCGCCTGTCCAAGCTGGATGTGTTTTCGAGTCAATATCGAGGACGAGCGTGTCGCCTTCTTTGCCCCATGTAGAGCGTGTTTCATATGTTGTGCCGTCAACCATTTTGACGGTGATCATGTGGTAATCTGGGTGTATATCGGATTTCATGTCCATTAGCCTTTTATCTGGTCACGGGTTTGCATTGTAAGGTCTCCCGCTCGCGAGCGCGCCGTATAGAGGGGCGCACGGATTTGGTCAAGCTTTGGGCGACAGCTCCGTCATATATGCGCTAAAATGTTTGACGGCATGGGCGAACTCTGCAGCTGAGGCGCCGTTTAATACCTGAGCGTTCAATGTGTCTGCGAGTTTTGAGCTAATAAGGTCGTAACGTTGCGCGCCGAGTTTTGTCATATGAAGCGCGCCCACTCGCTTGTCCGCTTGACTGGGTGTGCGCTTGATAAGGCCGCCTTTAATGAGGCTCGCCACAGCGCGGCTAACGATGGTTTTATCCATCGGCGTGACAGAGGTAACCTCAGAAGACGAGCGTCCGGGCTTATCTGCAACGGCGGCGAGGACGCGCCATTGACTTTGATTGAGGTCGGCTTCGGTTCGGACCACTTCTAAAGTATAGCGGCTGATTTGATCGGCCAAAACGACGACTTGATAGGCCCAAAAATTATCAAGGTCGATATGGGTCGAAGATGAGTTGTCCATATTCACTGTCTAAAGAAACAGGTTGCAATTGCAACAATATATTGATAGTTGCAATGGCAACTAAAAACATCATTACTTCGGAGCCCCCCATGGCCGACCTCTTTGAAAATCCTGCTGGATTAGACGGGTTTGAATTCATCGAATTTTCAGCACCCGAAAAAGGCGTGTTGGAACCTGTCTTCGAGGTGATGGGCTTTACGAAAATCGCGCGTCACAGATCGAAAAATGTCGAGCTTTGGCGGCAAGGCGGTATCAATCTGATTACGAATTATGAACCCCACACGGCGGCATGGTATTTCTCGCGCGAACATGGCCCCAGCGCTTGCGGCATGGGGTTCCGTGTTAAAGACGCTGTAAAAGCTTATGACCATTTATTGAAACAAGGGGCGGAGCCTGTTGAGCTGGCACCGGGTCTGATGGAGCTGAATATTCCGGGCATTCGCGGGATTGGTAATTCGATTATCTATCTCATTGACCGCTATGAAACAGGCGATGAGGCCAGCGGCCTGTCCATTTATGATATTGATTTCGAATATTTAGAAGGTGTGGACCGCAATCCCGTTGGATGTGGCTTTGATGTCATCGACCATCTGACCCATAATGTTTATGGCGGGCGCATGGCCTATTGGGCAAAATTTTATGAGCAGCTATTCAACTTCCAAGAGATTCGCTATTTCGATATCAAAGGCGAATATACGGGGCTGACCTCTAAAGCTCTGACTGCGCCTGACGGGAAAATCCGTATCCCGCTGAATGAAGAAGGTAAAAGCGGCGGCGGCCAAATCGAAGAGTTTTTGCGGGAATTTAACGGCGAGGGCATCCAGCATATTGCGCTGATATGCGATGATCTCATAG
>CAZNXP010000040.1:0-11757 GCA_964576955.1 uncultured Algimonas sp. | reverse complement strand
ACCATACATTTGGTCCAAAACCAATTTATAATCTTCATGGACATTCATCGCTTCGCGCAAATTAATCCAAACACGTCCCGCCTTGACAGCCGCCAAAAGCGTTTTTCCAGGAACGTTCCGGAAATCACCTGTCCGAAATTTATTCGGGTACAGCGGATGAGTGGCTTCTCCCATCGTGCACACATCCATCTTTTCCGTTGGATGGCGTTCTAAAAGAGAAATAAGTGCGGCATCTGTAAACAAACCTGTCGCTGAGAGATTATGACCGAAACTCATTATCTCTTTCTGGAATGCGGCCGTTTTGGCGTCATTCCAGTCCGTCAGCATAGGTCCCGTTTGGCGGAGATCTGTCTCTTCTTGAAAGTCTAAATCAATAGTATTTGAGAGTGCATTTAACATATGATGCACTCTAATTTGGAATTATTTAAAAGGTCTTGCAGCCCTCTGATTAACTGTGTTTAGGGTTAATACCGCGTAAACTCCGAAGGTATGCGTAAATACTGGCGATAATCAGGGCGGTCCCGATAACAAAACCCGTCACAGCGATGATGGGACCCCAATCGCCCAGCAAAGCTTGTGACCCTCTAACCATTGTACCGCCAGCCAATCCAAACAAAATAAACCCGAGGAATAAGGGGATTAATAAACCAAGTGGATTTATAGGAAGGGGCTTGAGAGCATTCGTCTCGGGCGCATAGGTTTCAATATATTTAGCCGCAGAATCTGTTCTTGGACGGATGGCATCATCAGCAGCCAATTCATCAATAACAAGGAGCGGTTCATTATTTGATTCACTTACTGCCGTTTTATCTAAATCAGCTTCATCTCCGATTTCTTCATCGGACCGCCGCGTTCTCGTCTCAAGATCAATGACCTGACCTTCGGGCTTGGTATCAGTGACCCCGCTGTCATCTAGCTCACTCTCTTCACCCTCTAAAATTTCGGTTTCTAGCAAGGTCTCTGGCCATTCTGCATCAGGGTCGTCATCACCTATGTCGACATCTTCAATCAACGCATCTAACCGCGCAACAATATCACTGGCCGCGGCGGCGATGGGTGAGCTACGTTCTGGAGCGGCGTCGACTGTGCTCTCGGCATCCGCCTCCAAGTCAAGAGCATCCATAGGCAGAGCCTCATCCTCGGTTAAATCCGTATCCAGCTCAATCGGAGCCTCTAGGTCTTCCACATCAAGGATTTCGTCCAAAACGATTGGGTCCGCCATCTCATTTGGCTCACCCACCTCTTCTACCACGCTTATCTCATCTTCTGGCGCTGGAAGAGCTTCCTCTTCTACAATGTCAAGCTCAGACAGTTGTAATACGCCAGCGGGGCCGTCTTCACGCCGCCTAGCCGGTGAAATCCGCGCCGAATAAGGTGCGGAAGTGACAATAGACTCGGCATCATCTTCAGTGAAAACTGGATACGCATCTTCCGTGGACAGGCCTTCGATTGTTGTATCTACAACTGGCGGCAAATCTTCGCGCCCAGCCGGGAGGTCTTTTTCTGTCCGCAAGAATAAGGCTTTTTCTGCCGTTCTGCGGCGCATCAAGGCATCCACAACATAGATTTTCCCGGCAATTTCAGATTTGCGGAAAACATCTAGCCCATTGGCCGCATCCAAGGGACGCCCATTATTCAAAGCGCGCAAAGTGTCACTTGTCAGAAAAGCTTTTGGGCCAATGTTAAAGGCAAAAGAACATAAGGCATCAAATTGGCTTTGCGAAATGGGGGCATGAACTTCTGAATTGATCATATCTTCAAAGGGTTCGAGATCAGAGCGCAGCACCTCTTCGGCCTCGCTTTTATCCATTATGATCGCATCTTCAGAATAAAGGCGATGGCCATAGCCGACAATGCGTTGGCCCGTAACCAATTCGCGGTCAACAGGGCGATAGCCCTCAAAGGCTTTGATGAGCTTCAAACCTGTTTCGGAAATTTTGAGTTTCTGGCTCATATTCGTCCCAAATCAACACAACTCGGGCGAAAGACCCGAAAGAATTGGGAGAAACGATGCAATATTTGGGCCGAAAACCTCCTATAAGAGAATAATTGCTGCGGTGCCTAAAAATGCGAAAAAACCAACCACATCGGTGACAGTTGTCACAAAAACCGAAGAACTCACCGCTGGGTCAGCCCCCGCCCGTTTTAAGCCTAGGGGCACTGCAATGCCCGCCAAGCCCGCAAAGAGATGGTTCACGAGCATGGCGATAAAGGCCACCACGGCCAACTGCCTATCCCCAAACCAAAGATAGGTGATAAGCGCTAAGACCATAGCAAAAATGACGCCAATGATAAGCGCGGCGACAGCTTCCCTGCGGACAGCACGCCAGGCAGATTGCGATGTCAGCTCCCGTTCTGCCAAGGCCCGCACCGCCACGGTCAAGGCTTGCGTTCCGGCATTTCCGCCCATACTGGCGACAATCGGCATGAGAACGGCCAGTGCGACGATTTCAGAAATAGCGTAATCAAATCGCGCAATCACGAGGCTGGCCAGAACGGCGGTCAGCAAGTTTACACATAACCACGGCGCACGCGAACGTACCGTCTCCAGCGCCGTATCCGCCAGACCCGCGTCAGTAACACCCGCCAATGCCAAGATATCTTCCTTATTTTCATCTTGGATAATTTCGATAACATCATCGACGGTCATCATCCCAACCAGACGCCCCGTTTCATTGACTACAGGTGCGGAAATCAAATTATATTTTTCGAATAAAAAGGCGGCGTCTTCCTGATCGCTATCTTGGTCAATTGTGATGACCGCGCCGTGCATCAAATCCGACAGACGCATTTGACGCTGCGCGCGCATAAGCTGGCTCACGGGAACATATCCTATAGGTTTGAACGCTGTGTCGATGACATAAAGATTGAAAAACAGCTCTGGCAACTCCTCGCCCGTCTCGCGCATATGATCAATCGTATCCCCGACGGTCCAGAACTCCGGCGCAGCGACAAATTCGCGCTGCATGAGACGGCCAATCGTCTCATCATCAAAAGCGAGACTTTCTTCATAGGCCCGCCTGTCTTGCGGGGTGACAGCCTCCAGCACATCTTCGCGCTGCGCATCGTCCATTTCTTCAAGGATTTGCGTCGCATCATCATTGTCCATATCGGACAGGGCATCTGCAATCTGCTCCACCTCCAAGAAGGGCAGAATATCTTCAACAACATCATCTTCCAGCTCTGCCAAAACGCCGCCTGAAATAATATCAGGCGCGCGCGCAATTATCTGTTCACGCTGTTCCGAAGAGAGCTGCTCTAGCTCATCTGATACATCCGCAGGGTGGAGCCGCGATAGGGTCTCCGCCAAGACCGTTTCATCCTCCAGCGCTAAAGCATCTTGGAGAGGTGTCTCGTCTTCGGGCGAAAGGTCGGTCTGGTTCATGATGCCTCCTGATGGAATCAGTCTGCTGCACAGCTCGCCTAAACTTTATGTGCCTATGCGTAAATCCATTTTACGCGGAGGGCCTGACGCAGTAGGCGCTTCTTATGAACATCGTGCTCATAGACTGGATAGGGAGCCTCATTTTACTGGGGGGATTACTTCACCTATCCTTTATTGATTGGCGCAGCTTTCGTTTGCCAAATTACTGGACCAAGCCTCTCATTTTTTTGGGCCTGATTTACCACTATATTATCTCGATCGACCTCTATCCTTTTATATTGGGCGCGGTCTTAGGATATGCGATATTCTGGGGGATTGAGACGGCTTACCGCCTTATTCGCAAACAAGAAGGACTGGGCCGCGGGGACGCAAAATTTTTAGCCGCTGGCGGGGCATGGTGCGGCGCATTGGCCCTCCCCTTCATTATTTTGATTGCCAGTAGTGCTGCGCTCATTTTTGTCTTGCGGCAAAGGTCAGATAAAAAGGCAGAATTGAAACTCCCCTTTGGCCCATTTATCGCGGCGGGTATTGCGGTGACGTTTCTAACCTTGAAATTTATCTAGCTAATCGGTTGGCACGTTCGCACGATAGCAACGGGCTGCAAGCGCTCCCACCCCTCTTCATTTAGAGAGACCAGCCGTGCGCGCGGATATCGCATGCCGCCGACCATGATTTCACCCTCGCCTAGCCGCAATGTCACAGGCCGTCCGGACCGGTCGATATAGTCTGTGGCCGGAAAACTGGATTGCGCAATCAAGTCCACAGGCCCCGCATCACTATTATATCGCGCGGCCGTCTCATCGGCGTAAAATATAAATTGTCTTGCGGCATCGGGTGACCAGCCAAATAATCCGCATTCGCCGGGTTTAAGCTCAGACGTCGGGAGGCCCGTCTTATCCGCAGCCGAACTCTCTAGTGCGGGCACGCTCGCACAGGCGCTCAAAAAAACCGCGCCGCATATGAAAGAAATTAATCGCATGTGGCAGTTTAACGCCATTTACCTTGCTCTGTCAGCACGAAACTCTGACGCGAGCGAGAAAATCCAAAGAGAGGCAGAACCGCATCGGCTTCCGGTCTTGCAGTCCTAACATCCACCTCTGCTCGGTAAGTCCCATTTGGATTAAGCTTGATAATCGCGAGAATTTTTTGCTGGGCATCTTGCCCCGACATATTCACGATCAAACTTCCCTCTTCACATTGAATAGGTCCAGAAAGTTCTGGCCCCGTCCATTGCACTGTCCCGCCATTGCGCTGCAGGACATCTGTCTTTGCGGAACCAGCTGCCGACACACACGCATTATCCGCGATTTTCATCTCTGAAATTTGCGCTGTAAAATCACCGCGTAGCCCCCTCAATCGGCCGTCCGTGAAAGGTATGGTCGAAAAATCCATGCGAAAATCCAAATCGCTCACTTCTGATGGAGTCAGCAAGCCCGAAATAAAGTTTCGGCCTTCTCCCGCTTCAAACTCCACGCGGCGCGCAAAAGGAGAGGTTTTCACATTCGCCGTTCCCAAAAGGGGAACACCCGAGACCGTACCTCGCCACACGGTCCCTGTCATCTGGAGGTCTGGTACTAGCGTTATGACGTTATCTGGCAAAACCCAAGACGCGGCCCAGCGCAATGGCATACACACAATCAATGCAGCAGCGCCGCTCAAGAGAGCTGGTAAGACCCACTTCAACATGTGTGCCTCTAAGGCTGCCGCTCTAAAAATGAGTCAATTTTGGAAACAGTTCTACCGCTTTGGTTAAGGTCTTCTACACGGACTTGATTCAATCTCTCTTCTGTCAACGCCTGGGCATCAAGCGCCGTACGAATAATAGTGGGACGGAGAAAAACCATCAAATTTGTCTTGTTACGGCTATTCCCTTTTGACTGGAATAACTTTCCTAGGACCGGAATATCGCCTAAGATTGGCACCTTCGCCACGGTGATTTGTTCGTCATCCTGAATCAATCCGCCCAAGACAATAACTTCGCGGTCATTGGCCAAAACAGTGGTCGTAATCTCGCGTTTATTCAGGACGAAATCCCCTGACGTTGAGGTAAGAACGCCAGAAATAGACGAGACGATCTGGTTAATTTCCAAACGAATAACATCTCCATCTGAAATTTGCGGTAAGACATCTAATTGAATACCAACCTCTTGGCGTTCAAAGGTCCGGAAGGCATTTAAATTCGACGTACCTAAACTCTCGCCCGTCGTAATCGGAATTTCCTGCCCGACAAGGAAAGTTGCGGGGACATTATCAAGGGTCGTCACAAAGGGTGTAGATAAAATATTACTATCCTCATCCGTTTCCAAAGCATTGACGATAAGGCCAAATAAGACGTCATCACTGCTACCGCCAATTCCAAAAGTTCCGCCATCTAGTCCAGCAATCGACCCAATTGCGGCGGTCTCAAATGCGGATTGTGTGGCATCGCTCAAACCAACATCATCCGCGCCCAAAGCCCCGACAACATTTAATAGATTTCCAGCTTGTCGCGAAAAATTAGAGGATATGAGCGGTATGGTCGAGCCGTCGGTTCCGCCCAAAGCGAATTGTACGCCTAACTCTTTCGCGGCAACATCAGAAATTTCTACAATCAAGGCTTCGACTAAAACCTGCGGACGGCGCTGGTCGAGGCGGCGTATGATACCTTCCAAACTCGCCTGAACTTCTGCCGACGCGCTAATCACAAGTGTGTTGGACCCTTGGTCATAGGCGACGGTCGGCGCGGGTTGTCCTTCAATCGTATAGGTCGGCAAGAGGGATTGTATAAGCGTATTTAGGCCCTCACCATCCGCAAAACGTAGAGGCAGAACCGTCACCGCCCCGCGCTTTACGGGCGCAGCGACATCCATACTATTGAGAAGATTTTTTAGCTCAGCTACATCTGCGGCGGAGCCTTCTAGGATAAGGCTGTTCGTCGCTTGCAAAGCCACGACTTTATAGGGGGCATTTGTACCGCCCAATTCGCTCAAGGCATCTTGTGCATCCAAGACAGAGAGCTGCGAGAGTTGAACCGTTTCTCGCACATTTCCAGCGGAGCCCATGGCTTCAACAATCGCGCGGGCCTTGCGTAGGTTTTCCGCAAAATCCGTGACCACAACAATATCGCCATCAGGATTAGCAGAGACTTGCCCTTGGCTATGCATAACGGGCTTAATCAAGCGCGCCGCTTCAGCAGCTTTACCGTCCGGCACGCGTAAAATTGTGGTCGCAAATTGACCGTTTATGCCATTGCCAGATTCTGAAAATGGCGCATCTTGCGCAGAGCCTTGCAAGAGCGTCACGCGGTATTCACCATTAGCCGCGCGGACGACAGTATAGCCATGCACGCGCAAAACTTCCTTGAAGACAGCAAAAACTTGAGCATCATTCAGGGGCTTTTCGGAGACAATATTGACTTTGCCATTCACCCGCGGATCGATGACAAATGTCCGCCCTGTGACGATGCCGACATTTTCGATGAAGGCTTTAATATCGACATCTTGCATATTGATGATGTGATCATCAGCCGCCATAGCTGGCATCATCATCCCGGCCGTCACGGTCAGGGCGAGCGCCGATGAAACGAATAATTTTCTAAGCATCATAGTCATTGACCTATGCGGATAGTGAGAGGCGCACCATTGCGTATCACTTCGACATCCTGAGCCGCGCCTGTCGTCATTAGACCACGCAGCTGTTTAATATCCACTCGCCTCGTGTTTAGTAATACAGGACCCACACGGGTAATTACATCACCTGATTTCAAATTAAATTGAGCTAAATCCGCCCCCGGACGGGCAGATATTCTGAACCCTTTTACCTTTGTGCTGCGATCCGGCAAGATTTCAAGCTCCGGTCTAAGCTGCAATTTGGAAAATAGGTTTTCAGCCTCTTGGCGCGTTGGAAGCGTCGCTGACCCATTGGGCTGAGGGGCGGCTCTCACAATTTTTGAGGCAGGCTCTTTTTCGCCAAGCTTTACCCGTTCTAATGTCAGCTTTTGCGTTTCCCCGTTCACGTCTAAGGTAACGAAATCACGCGCCGTACCCGTCAATGTCACGCCGTTTATGACCTCTTCACCTAGTTTAACGGGCTTATTTTTACCGTCCGACAAGCGGAATGTCGCGCTACTTTCTGAGACAATCCCAATGAGCTGAAGATTGAGAGTCGTTTCTGGCGCGTCATCAACGATTTCATCAAACAGGTCAGCCACAACGTCGCCAAAAGCAAATGGGTCGGACGAAAAATCATAATCAACAGAGGCCGCAACTTTGGGCGCAATTTGCGAAGGCTGAATAATGGGTTCTGGCTGATATAAGCTTTCAGGTTGCACAATTCCCACGCCGATACGCACAATCAACCAGCCCAAGACTCCAACAAGTACAAGACTTGCTATATTCAAAGCTAATTTGATTGCTCTCATGCGAGGCCTTTTTCTTCAATCCAAAAAATTTTGCCTAGTTAAACACAGCCTATAGGTCCTGCCAAGGCGGCAGGGCATGAGGTTACCAAGTTTTCAAGCTCCAAAATTTGGGTGCATTTTTGATATGAGCTGTTAGGAGAGCCGCAAAATCGAATCCCAAATCCTGCTTCCACACAACTGAAAGTCGACAATGGATAATAAAATTGATGGCAAAGCTGTCGCTGCGCAAACCCGTGCCAGCGTCGCTGCCGCAGTCGCCAGCTTGGGTGTTCTCCCAACCCTTGCCGTTGTTCTTATTGGGGACGACCCTGCCAGCCATGTTTACGTCCGGAATAAAATCAAATTCACCGAAGAAGCTGGCATGCGGTCTCTTGAATATCGACGGCCCGCGACAGCCACCCAAGCCGAGGTGGTCGATATTGTCCGCACGCTAAATACTGACCCCGAAGTTGACGGAATTCTGGTCCAACTTCCCCTGCCAGCGCATATCGATAGCGACGCGGTCATTGCGCAGATTGATCCAGCCAAAGATGTCGACGGCCTAACGGATGTATCCGCTGGACGGCTTGTCTTGGGACAGCCCGGACTGCGGCCTTGTACACCGACAGGCTCGGTAATTTTGGCAAAAGCTGCCTTAGGCGACCTCAGCGGAAAACAATGCGTAGTTTTGGGCCGCTCTATTTTGGTGGGCAAGCCTGCCGCCCTGATGTTCCTTGAACAAAATTGCACGGTTACGATTGCGCATTCCCGCACAAAAAACCTAGCCGATGTTTGCCGAAGTGCGGATATTCTTGTCGCAGCTGTTGGACGGCCGCAAATGGTGCAAGAGGATTGGATTAAGCCCGGTGCCTGCGTGATTGATGTCGGTATCAACCGCGTTCCAAGTATCAAACGCCCCGGGAAATTCCGCTTAGTCGGAGATGTAGACTATAAGCCTGCGCGAAAAGTGGCAGGTGCCATTACCCCTGTCCCCGGCGGGGTCGGACCTATGACCATTGCTTGTTTGCTTAGAAATACGGTTTTAGCTGCGTGCGACCGGCGCGGGCTCAACAGACCCGAAAACCTAAAGATTTAGGTCTGAAGGTTTAAGGCGGCGGCGCGATGGAAATAGGCGCCGTGCCAATGTTGCGTTCACGCCAGCTCGGACGGTAAAATTTATGGAAGCCGATGGTCGCCTTATACTCCAGCGTTGCGGCCCATTTCGGATTAATTTCGACCGTATGATAATGTGTCGAGTTCTTCGTCAAATCCGGCACAAACCCTGTCAAAGCCAGTTGCGCAATATCAAGCGAGCGCTGCCACGCCGGATTTTTAGGCGCAATTTCCATAGACCCGTCACAGGCGAAGGAAAACTGACAGGCGAACGGGCGCTCGGCCCCTTCATAGACCACACCGCAGATAGAGTTTGGAAAATGCTTCGATTTTACCCGGTTTTTCACGACATCCGCGACTGCCAATTGACCAGAGCGCGACTCGGAGCGGGCTTCATAATAAACAGCCTCCGCCAAACATATATGCTCAGATGCGTTTGTCTGTGCCCAACGGCGATGAGAAGCGCGAATATCGGACAGCGTTTCAATATCTGCCATATCCTGCACATGCCGCGTTAAAATCTGCGTGGTGGCGGTGGTCAGGGGGTCAGAGGCCCGAAAATCAGCAGCCGCTTGAGCCCATTGCACTTGCGCGCGCTGGCCAGAGGCTTGAGCGCCAATTGCTGGAATCACGACAGAGGCTGTTCCAATGACAGCCAATGCGGTTACCCAACCTATTATGTCATGCCCATTGCGCATAGCCCGCGCTCCCTAACCTCAAATCAAATTTACACAACCCGATTCTTCAGTTTCTAATACAAATAACAGGCCAATTTTTTGAAGTGTGACCCATTTGCAACGCAATCAACCATATCAATTAAAACATAATTAATGGCGCGAAACGGTAATTTGGTAGGTATTATGGCCTTTTCAAGGCTTCCAAGATTAAAAAGCGGATATCCAATTACGCGGGTTTCGATGCGTTGAACCGCCAAAGGGCGAGGTCGGGCAGCATGCGCTACCCTCCACTTTTCTAAGTGATGGCCTTCGCCGCAATCGCAGCTTGCGCTGCTGCTAATCGTGCAATTGGCACGCGGTAGGGCGAGCAAGACACATAATTCAGCCCCGTGCGGTGGCAGAAATCAATGGAAGCAGGGTCGCCGCCATGTTCACCGCAAATCCCGAGCTTAATATTTGGTTTTACGGCTTTGCCGCGCTCAGCCGCGATTTGGATAAGGTCCCCTACCCCATCTTGGTCAAGGGAGACAAAGGGGTCTTTTTCGACAATTCCAGCCGCAACATAATCTGGCAAGAAACGCCCAGCATCATCACGCGAGAGACCAAAAGTTGTCTGCGTCAGATCATTTGTACCAAAGCTAAAGAACTCAGCATGGGGCGCAATATCTCCGGCCCGCAGCGCCGCACGCGGTAGCTCAATCATTGTTCCGACAATATAGTCTGAGGTTCCAACATCGGCGGCAATCGCATCAATGCGCGCTTTCAAAATATCCAGCTCTTTCGCGGATGAGACAAGCGGCACCATGATCTCCGCAACAGGCATTTTGCCCGTTTCGGAATGGACGATAGCTTGCGCTTCAAAAATTGCGCGGGCCTGCATTTCATAAATCTCAGGATAGGAAATCCCGAGACGACAGCCGCGATGCCCAAGCATTGGATTGCTTTCTTGCAGCTCCTCAGCACGGCGCATCAGCTCACTGGCAGGAACGCCAATCTCGGCTGCGACAGATTCAATGTCTTTTTCTGTATGCGGTAGGAACTCATGTAAGGGTGGATCAAGCAGGCGAATGGTACAAGGCAGGCCGCCCATAATCCGGAATATCGCGGCAAAGTCATCGCGCTGTACGGGGAGAATTTTCTCAAGCGCTAATTCGCGGCCAACTTGATCTTCTGCCAAAATCATTTGGCGGAAATTGGCAAGGCGGTCCGATTCAAAGAACATATGTTCTGTGCGGCAAAGACCAATGCCTTCCGCGCCAAAATCAATCGCGGTTTGAACATCCAAAGGTGTTTCAGCATTAGTCCGAATGCCCAATGTACGAGCCTCGTCGGCCCACGCCATGATTTTAGCAAAATCACCAGACAGCTCTGGCTGTATCATCTCCACAGAGCCCGCAAAAACTTGCCCCGTTGCGCCGTCCACTGTGACGATATCGCCGGCTTTGACCGTGCGGCCCATGACGGTGAAGTTTTGCGCGCGATAATCAATTCGGATTTCGCCTGCACCCGACACACATGGCGTGCCCATGCCCCGCGCGACCACCGCCGCGTGAGAGGTCATCCCGCCGCGCGCGGTGACAATGGCTTCGGCGGCATGCATGCCGTGAATATCTTCTGGCGAGGTCTCAATACGGACCAAAATGACCTTATGGCCAGCTTTCGCTTTGGCTTCAGCTTCGTCGGAATTAAAGACAACTTCGCCAATCGCAGCCCCTGGCGACGCGGGAAGGCCCATCGCGATAATATCACGCGGTGCATCTGGCGAAAGCGTTGGGTGAAGCAATTGGTCCAGCGCGAGTGGGTCAATCCGCGCGAGCGCTTCTTCTTTTGTAATTTGTCCAGCTTCCGCCATATCTACGGCGATTTTCACTGCGGCGCGGGCCGTGCGTTTCCCCGTCCGGGTTTGCAGCATCCAGAGCTTGCCTTGCTCAACCGTGAACTCAATATCTTGCATGTCGCGGTAATGACCTTCTAGCGTCACAAAGGTCTCAGCGAGCTGGGTGTAAACGCCGGGCAAGGCTTCTTCCATTGACGGGGCGGTTTCGCCCATCTCTTCGCGGGCGCGTTTTGTCAGCGTTTGCGGCGTGCGGATACCCGCTACAACATCTTCGCCTTGCGCGTTTATAAGGAACTCGCCGTAATATTCATTCGCGCCCGTGGACGGGTCGCGGGTAAAGGCCACGCCTGTGGCCGAGGTCTCGCCC
>CAZNXP010000039.1:0-11990 GCA_964576955.1 uncultured Algimonas sp. | reverse complement strand
TCTCCTCAGCTGGATAAATTATGAAGTTTTACCTCACAGTTTTATCGATTTGGCGTCTGGCGCTTGTGGCAATCTTCCTAATCATGGGGTCTGTGACTGTTAGTTCTGTTGCTGTGGCCCAGGACGGCCCGCCGACAATTATTAGAACTATTCAAGTGCAAGGTAACCAGCGTATTGAGGCCAATACCGTCGCCTCTTACTTACTTTTCGCGCCAGGTGACCCCTATTCTGAAACCCGCTTAGATACGTCTATTAAAACCCTTTATTCGACGGGCCTATTCGCTGATGTATCGATTGAACCAGGCGACGGGAATGTCATAGTCTCTGTTATCGAAAACCCGATTATCAACCGGGTGATTTTAGAAGGGAATAAATCCCTTAAAACTGACAAGATTACCGATGAAATTGACGCGGAACCACGCTCCATCTTTACGCGGGCAAATGTTCAAGAAGATGTCACGCGGATCATTGAGCTTTATCGTCAATCTGGCCGATTTGCCGCAACTGTCTCACCGAAGGTTGTGCAACGACCGCAAAATCGTGTTGATTTGATTTTTGAAATTACAGAAGGACCTGTGACTGGAGTCAAACGTATCAATATTATTGGTAATGCTGAATTCCCCGATCGTCGTCTTCGTAAAGAAATGGCGACGACTGAGTCCAGTTGGTATAAGTTCTTTAGCTCGAATGATAATTATGACCCTGGGCGTCTCGAATTTGACCAAGAGCAGCTTCGTACATTTTATACAAATCGTGGGTTTGCAGATTTCCGCGTGGTGTCTGCTGTTGCGGAACTGACGCCGGATCAAGAAGATTTTTATATTACTTTCACAGTTGACGAAGGTGATGAATATCGTTGGGGAGAAATCTCTGTTGATACCGAGCTTGACTCATTGAATGAGGATTTTCTCACAGCTCTAGTCCCTTTCCGTAAAGGCCAAATTTATAATGCAAGCCGCGTCGAAGATGCGATTGATAGTCTAAACTTCGCTGCGGGTATCGGTGGTTTTGCCTTTGTTGACATCCAGCCGCAAATTGACCGTAACCGAGATACGAAAACCGTTGATATGGTCTTCAACGTTATCGAAGGACAGCGGACTTATATTGAACGCATTGATATTGTAGGTAACACGACCACGCTCGACTCAGTCATCCGCCGCGAAATGGATTTAGTGGAAGGCGACGCCTTTAACCGGAGTAGATTGGAGCGCTCTCGCGCACGCGTCCGGTCCCTGCGTTTCTTTGAAAATGTTGAGATAACAGAGCGGCAAGGCTCCGCGCCCGATAGAGCTATTGTTGAAGTTGAGGTGACAGAGCAGCCAACAGGTGAGCTGTCATTCTCCGCGGGTTTCTCGTCCGCCGATGCGTTTTTGGTTGATTTGTCGATTACTCAACGCAACTTACGTGGTCGCGGGCAGCTCCTAAGTTTTGTTATACAAGCCTCATCAAACCGCCGAACAATCGATCTTCGGTTCACAGAACCTCGCTTCTTAGGTCGTAATTTGGCGGCTAGCTTCAATGTTTTCGATACGACCATTGATTTGTTAGAAGAAGCACAATTCCGTCAAAGCCGGCGGGGCGGACAAGTAAGTTTCGGTTTCCCTCTCACAGAAAACACACGGTTTAATGGGCGTTATACACTTCGAGAGGAAGATATTGAATTTCCAGAACAGGATCAATGTCCAGGGGTCTTGGCGGGGCAGGGCGTTGGAGGTACGACCACAACGGGCACACGAAATTTGATATCTCTGTGTGAGCAATTGGGCGGCCGTTTGTCCTCAATCTTTGGATATTCTTTCATTTGGGATCGCAAAAATGATCCGATTACGCCAACCGGCGGATTTGATGTCCTTTTAAGCCAAGATCTTGCGGGTATCGGCGGCGATGTCCGTTATCTCCGTACGGATCTTACAGCTAATTTTTATAAAGGGATTTACAGGAATGTTATCGCATCTCTCGAACTATCGGGCGGTTACATTCGAGGGTGGGGCGACGATAGTGTCGCGATTAATGACCGTTATTTTAAAGGGGGAAATGCCGATTTCCGAGGATTTGATAATGCTGGTGTTGGTCCGCGTATTCTCACTTTCCAGACTCAAAACCCAGGCGATAGGGTTGTAGAATTCCGGCAAAACGCCCTCGGAGGAAATGCGTTTGCGTTCGCAAACGCCGAGGTCAGTTTCCCGCTCGGCGTAGCTTCGCTAGATGGAAGTCTCTTTGTTGAGGCTGGAACAGTTGGTCTTTTGGATGAATCTGACCAATTTAATGTTATTACAGGATTTGCCGCTGGCGGCCCAAGTGACCTTTTCACTGTGGGTTCATCCTGCGAGGGTATTATGGTCGCTGGCGTTATCTGCGAGCGCACGGAGGATGGACTTGAGCCCCGTGTTACCGCAGGAGCAAGTGTCTTCTGGGAGAGTCCATTTGGGCCCATCCGTTTCGACTTCACTAAGCCAATAGTTAAGCAACCCTTTGACGAACGAAAGTCGTTTCAGTTCACAACAAGTACAAGGTTTTAATATGTTGAATCGTACATTTATACGCATCGCAGCTGGTTTTGCGGTTGCTCTAGCTTTTGCGAGCACATCATTCGCACAATCAACAATTCTCGTTGTTGATACACAAAAAGTTCTCAAAGACTCAATTGTCGGCCAACATGTCGCGCGGCAGTTAGAAACTATCTATACCTCCGCGGGCTCTGAAATTAAGGCAAAGCGGTCTCCGCTTGAAACAAAAGCGAAATCTTTACAGGCGCAATTGAAAACGAAGACAAGTGTCGAAGAATTGCGGTCAGATGCATCTTTGCAAGCTCAAGCAAAATCCCTTCAAGCGGATCAGCAGAAGTTTCAAGTCGAACAAGCTTATACCGAACGTGAGCTTAAAATTACTGAAGCTAAGGCGATAGGACAGATAAATCAGCGATTGAAAACTATTATTAATGAAATCGCTAAAGAAAGAAACGCCGACGTTGTTCTTGAAAAGTCCTTAGTGATTTATGGTGGGCCAGCAGATGTGACGGATCTCGTGATTTCTCGGTTGAATAGTCAATTGACGACGGTTCCAGTGACACGCGAGCGTTTGCCGCGCAAAGGATAGGCTTGTAGTCTAACCGTCTGAAAGACGCCTAAATTTATGTTATCAGAGCCGGGAAGGGAGTTTTCTCTCTATCCGGCTCTTTTTTTATACGCTCCCGCTAAATTCAGGCTATAGATTTATTATGATCGATGAAAATTTCTATAGTTTGCGCGCTCCCATATCTCTTTCGGAATTGGCATCTGACCTTGGCGTTGAGCTCCCGGTACAGGGAGCGGGCGATGAAATGATTGGGGTGCCATCTGCCCTTCCGACCAGTTTGCCCGGCAGTATAACTTTTTTCTCGAATAAACGCCTCAAAAATCAATTGGAAACAGCCCAAGCGACAGCTTGCTTAACGACAAAAGCGTTAGAGTCCGTCGTCACCAAAGCAGGCATAATTGCGCTGGTCACGGATAATCCGCGCGCGGCTTTCGCACGGCTCAGCGACGAAATGGTGACCTTAGGCAAGGCCAGTTTAGACAGCTCCGATATTCACGACACAGTTGAAATTCACCCAACTGCTATCCTCGGCGAAAATGTGACGATTGGCGAGGGAACCAAAATAGGGGCGCATTGTATTATAGAGGATTGTGTTACAATTGGCAGACATTGCGTGTTTGAGCCTTTTGTGCGCGTCTCATTCACAGTGATGGGCGATGGGTGTAATATTAAATCCAATACTGTAATTGGGGGCTCGGGTTTCGGTGTCGTCGAGGATTCAAAAGGTATTTTTAATATTCCCCATTTGGGCCGGGTTGTCATGGGTGACTCGGTTTATATCGGCTCCAATTCTTGTGTCGATCGCGGCCAATTAGATGACACGGTTATAGGTAAAGATGTGAAGATCGATAACCTTGTCCAAATCGCGCATAATGTCGTGATTGGAGACGGGACGATGATTGCGGGCCATGCGGGTATATCCGGCAGCTGCGTCATCGGTAAGAACTGCCGTTTAGGCGGGCGTGCAGGCCTTGCCGACCATGTTAAAGTTGGTGATGGCGGGATTGTGGCGGCCTATGCAGGCGTGATGACGGATATACCCGCAGGGGAAATGCATTCCGGCGTACCCGCTATGCCAATAAGAGAACATATGCGCTCGGTCGCGAAATTGAGAAAATTGGGAAAGCAGAAATGAGTCAAAAATCCTCTCAGGGTTTCCCTCTCGACCGCGACGCTGTCATGGAGATTTTACCCCACCGCAATCCTATGCTTTTCATTGAGACTGTGATTGCCGCAGATGAAGCAAATCTTCATGCCCAGACTCGCGTGGATCCGGATTGGCCCGTTTTTCAGGGTCATTTTCCGGAATTACCTATTATGCCGGGCGTCCTACTCATAGAAACAATTGCCCAAGCTGGCTCGCTTATTCTGGGTTTGAATGGCGCCGTTCCGGAAGGGGCTTTCATCGGGTTCACGGGTGTGGAGCAAGCGAAGTTTCGGCGCGCCGTCAAACCCAATGATAAGATGGATGTGTATGTGGAGCTAACCCGTGCACGTCGCGGATTTTTCAAATTTGAAGGCAGAATAGAGGTTGAGACGGCTCTTGCAGCCGAAGTGAAATTTGCCGCAGCGCAAATGACTCTATAAGCTAATTTCCATGACAGTAGAAATACACAGCACGGCAATCGTTGACCCAAAAGCTCAACTGGGCAAAGGCGTCAAAATTGGACCTTATAGTATAATTGGTCCTGACGTTAAGCTGGGCGATAATGTCGAATTAATTGGGCATGTAAATTTGTCGGGGAATACGTCGATTGATGAGAATTGCCGTCTCTTTCCGTTTGTCTCTATGGGCTATGAGCCGCAAGACCTTAAACATAAGGGGGGCGAGGTCGGCATTGAAATCGGTCCGCGCTGCACCTTTAGAGAAAACGTCAATATTCATCCCGGCACGGATATTGGAAAACCAATAACCCGCATTGGGCATGATTGCTATTTCATGGTTGGGACTCATTTGGCGCATGAAGGCCAAATGGGAAATCATGTTATTGTCTCCAATGGTGCGCAAATCGGCGGAAATGTAACGATTGGTGATCATGCGATACTCGGCGGGCTTTGCGCTATTCATCAACACACGCGCATTGGCGCGCATGCTTTTATCGGAGGTATGGCCACCGTTCTGAAAGACGTTATTCCATATGGTTTTGTTCTTGGCAATCCAGCGCATATGGCGGGGATGAATGTCGTAGGGTTGAGACGCCGAGGCTTCACACGAAATCAGATACGCGATTTACGCGCAGCCTATCGCCTATTATTTGCGCAAGAGGGGACTTTTGCCGAACGGGTAGATGATACTGCCTCACTATATGGGGATTATGAATTAGTTAGTGAGATAGTGGCCTTTATCCGCGCCGCCTCAAACCGGTCTCTCTGTATGCCGAAAAATGGTGACTAAGATGCGCATTGGTCTCATTGCGGGCGGCGGACGGCTGCCGGAATATGTGCATGAAGCTGCGGTGGAGGCTGAAACATTAGGTCTCGTCATCGCTCTTGATCCTTTTGTGCCTGCGCAGAAATTTGCAAAAGCTGAGCGTTTACGCCTCGGGCAGTTCGGGAAATTGGTCCGCCGTTTGAAAAAAGCGAATTGCACACATATTTGTTTTGCTGGGATTGTGAAACGACCGGATTTTAAGCGGTTGAAGCCTGACTTAAAAACTATGCGTCATTTACCAGGCACCATTCGCGCGGCCGGGCAAGGCGACGATTCCTTGATGCGCCATATCTTGGGCTTATTCGAGCAAGAGGGCTTCAAGATTGTCTCACCTCAAGAGGTCTGCGCAGATTTAATGTTAGGTGAAGGCGTTATTGGTGCGGTGCCGCTTAGCAATGAACACCGGGATGATGCTTTAGAAGCCTGCAAAGTCGCCGCCGCCATTGGCGAGCTCGATATTGGACAGGCGGCCGTGGTTGCGCGCGGGGTTACGTTGGCGGTTGAGGCGCAAGAGGGCACGGATGCTATGCTCATAAGATTGCTGAATTTACCGCCCGAACTCCGCGGCACGCCAGAACAGCGATTGGGCGTCTTAGCCAAAATCGTAAAACCGAAACAGGATGTGCGCGTTGATTTACCGACCTTAGGCCCAGCAACGGTTCAACATGCTGCAGAAGCTGGTTTGGCTGGGATTGTCGCCGAAGCAGGCGGCGCATTTCTTATTGAGCGAGACGAGATGATGCGCCTCGCAGATGAGGCAGGCCTGTTCATCGCTGGCCTTCCTCCAACCGAATGAAAATCTATCTGATTGCGGTCGAGCCTTCGGCAGATCAGTTGGGGGCGGATCTAGCGAAGGAACTGCGCGCGTCGCGGCCTGACGCTAGGCTGGCAGGGATTGGCGGACGGCAGATGCAAGCGGCGGGTATTCCGAGCCAAATGGATATAGACGGCCTTGCTATTCTGGGCATCACTGAAGCGCTCACTAAGCTTCCCTCTATATACCGAAAAATTAGCGAGGCGGCCGCCCGCGTTGAAGCGGCTAAGCCCGATGCGGTTGTCTTCCTCGATAGCTATGGATTTATGGTCCGCCTCGCGGAACGGCTTCGAAAACGCGGCTTTGAAAAGACCTTGATTAAATATGTTGCACCGCAGGTTTGGGCGATGCGGCCTTCGCGTGCGAAACGGGTTGCCCGCTTATTCGATGCCTTATTGACCCTGCACCCTTTTGAAGCGCCATATTTTACGCCGCTAGGCTTATCGACTTCTTTTGTTGGTAATCCGATATTTGATACGGATTATCGCGCTGGTGATCCTGAGGCTATTCGCGCTCAATATGACCTTGGGCAAAGGCCAATACTCTCTGTTTTCCTCGGGAGCCGCCAGTCTGAAATAAGACGATTATCTAAGCCATTTGCGGATGCAGTTGTTGCATTGAAGCGTGATATTCCGGATTTGGCGGTGATTAGCCCTGTGTCCGATTCCGTTGCTGAAGATGTTGGCGCTGCTGCAGGAGAAGACCCGCGTCTGAATGAGATTATCTTTCTCCCTGAAGCTGCGAAATTAGACGCTATGGCCTGTTCTACGGCGGCTCTAGCGTGTTCAGGCACGGTCACGACCCAATTGGCCTGCGCAGGCGTACCAACCGTCGTGGGCTATCGCCTCAGCGGATTGAGCTATGCGCTTGTCACCCGAATGGTGACCCTCGACTATATTTCAATGGTGAATATTGCGGCGAAGGAAGCGCTCTTGCCTGAATTTATTCAAGGTGATTTGACGGGTGCGGCCTTATCCAGCGCTTTATCTGGTTTACTGACGGATACAAAAAAACGCGCTACGGTGAGTAACGCGCTGCTCGCTCAGACCGATAAAATGCGCGGTCCGAAAGATATAACGGCCAGCGCTAAGGCAGCGCAGGCCATTTTGGATATATTGGCTAACGCTTAGGTTATCTCTTTTTCATAGGAACGAAGTCACGCAATTCAGCGCCAGAATAAAGCTGACGTGGACGTCCGATCCGCTGACTTGGATCTTCTAGCATTTCATTCCACTGAGAAATCCAGCCTGTCGTCCGCGCTAGTGCGAAGAGAACTGTGAACATATCAGTTGGGAAACCAAGCGCCGACAACACAATGCCGGAATAGAAATCGACGTTTGGATAGAGACCGCGTTTGACGAAATAATCCTCATTTGTCGCGATTTTTTCAAGTTCCAATGCAACTTCGAGGACAGGGTTTGTAATGCCGAGCTCGCCCAGAACTTCATGGGTTGTTCGGCGCATAACGCGGGCGCGTGGGTCGGTCGCTTTATAGACGCGGTGACCAAAGCCCATGAGGCGGAAGGGATCAGACTTGTCCTGTGCCCGTGCGATAAATTCAGGAATGCGATCAACAGTGCCGATTTCCTTGAGCATATTTAGCGCCGCTTCATTGGCCCCGCCATGTGACGGCCCCCAGAGGCAAGCGGTGCCCGCTGCGATACAGGCATATGGGTTTGCACCAGATGAACCCGCCAAGCGGACCGTTGATGTCGAAGCATTTTGCTCATGGTCCATATGGAGGATGAAAATCTTGTCCATCGCGCGTTCAATGACCGGATTAACTTCATAGGGTTCCGCTGGAACGGCAAAGCACATATTTAGGAAATTTCCTGCATAGGACAGATCATTGCGTGGATAGACGTGAGGCTGTCCAATGCGGTATTTGTAACACCGGGCCGCCAATGTCGGGATCTTCGCAATGAGGCGGTGCATGGCTTGGTTCCGCGCTTCATCTTCCGTTGTGTGTTGGTCGTCATGGTAGAAACCGGACAGGGCGCCAACAGTGCCCGTCAGCATTGCCATCGGATGGCTGTCGCGGCGAAACCCTTGGAAAAAGCTTTCGACTTGATCATGCAACATCGTGTGGCTGGTAATCGTATCTTCGAAAACCTTATACTCTTTGGCATTTGGTAATTCGCCGTGAATAAGAAGATAGGCGACTTCTAAAGACGTTGACTCCTCGGCGAGTTTTTCGACGTCATAACCGCGGTACAGGAGTTGTCCTTCGCCGCCATCAATAAATGTAATCTGGCTTTCAGTGGAACATGTGGATGTATAGCCAGGGTCAAATGTGAAATGACCTGATTGTTTGTAGAGGGAACGTACATCAACGCCGGGCGCGCCAAGGCTACCTTTGAAAATCGGCAAATCATATGTCTTGCCCTCTATCACCATTTGCGCGGTGCCAGTTTGTTTGATTTTATTTTCCATCATAATACCTCTTGTTATACCTCTTGTTCTCTCTCGCCGCATAGACGGCTTTAATTTAATCTACCGTGAAACTGGCAATTGCGTCGTCTAAACGGCCTAGCACTTCGTCCTGACCCAAGAGGGCCAATACGATTGATAGATCAGGTGACGGCGCGCCTCCAGTGAGCGCGGCACGTACGGGTTGCCCAACGCGACCAAAACCAATCTCGCGTTCTTCCGCAAAGTTCACCAGTTTTGCCTGCAAGGCTTCTGGCGTCCAAGTAAACTCTTTGTGCGATTTTAACGCCCGTGTCAAAGCCGATAAGAGCTCTACCGCCCCTTCGCGTTTAAGGGGTTTTGCTTTTTTTCCAGTTACTTCGATGGGACGTATATCCATCAAATAGCGTGCTTGTTCCGCCAGCTCGATGAGTGTTTTCGCGCGCGGCGTCAGTGATGTCATGCCGTTTAAGATACGCGTTTTGACATTATCTGAGAGTGGTCCCTCATTCGCGGCCTCCAAAAATGGCATGGCGGCGGTCAAGAGCGCCGCATCATCTGAGGCCGTCATATGCTGCGCATTGATGAAATCCATCTTGTCAAAATCAAGACGCGCGGGGGAGCTGTTGATACCGCCTAATGAGAAAGCTCGCGTTAGCTCATCCTCATCCAAAAAGACTTCAGTATCGCCATGGCTCCAGCCGAGTTTCATGAGATAATTGCGCAGCCCAGAGGGGAGATACCCTAAATCCTCATAAGCATGCACCCCCAGCGCCCCGTGACGTTTGGAGAGTTTCTTTCCGTCAGGCCCGTGAATGAGCGGAACATGCGCCCATTCAGGCACACCCCAGCTCAAGGCTTTGTAAAGCTGCGTTTGCCGTCCTGCATTGATGAGATGGTCATCGCCCCTGATCACATGGGTGACGCCCATATCATGGTCATCGACCACAACCGCGAGCATATAGGTCGGTGTTCCGTCCGCGCGGAGCAAAACCAAATCGTCAAAATTCTCATTCTGCCACGTCACATCGCCTTGGACGTGATCGTGAATGGTAGTTTCGCCCTCTGGGACGCGGAAGCGCACGGCAAATGGCAAATCTTGATCCTCGTCAGTGTCGCGGCAGGGACTGCGGAAGGCGCGGTTTTGCTCGCGGGCTTCTGCCTTCAAGGCGTCAACCTCTTCCGCAGTCTGATAGCAGCGATAGGCTAAGCCTTTTTCGAGTAAGTTATGGGCAGCCGCGACATGGGCTTCGGCATTTTGGCTTTGATAGACAATCTCATCATCCGCCTTAAGGCCTAGCCAGCTCATGCCTTTTAGGATGGCAGCGGTAGCTTCGTCTGTGCTGCGCGCGCGGTCTGTGTCTTCAACGCGCAGACGGAATGTGCCGCCCATTTTCTTGGCAAAATACCAATTGAACAAAGCCGTGCGCGCGCCGCCAATGTGCAAATAGCCCGTAGGAGAGGGCGCAAATCGTGTGACGACGCGTTTGTTCATTAAGTGGACAGTTTTTCGGCTTGCATTATTTTTGAATTTCAGCGCTCTATGGCATGTGATGATACAGGTGAATAGGCATTTTCAGGGGGAGATTCAGCGAATTTTGTCGTTGAATACATTGCAATCCCGTGCCGTCATGGCTCTCAATTTTTATCCTGGGTTTAATACGGGTGTTATTGCCTTTGGGATTGGTGTGGCCGCTTATTTTGCGTGGCCGCACGAACCTGCGGTTTGGGTGGTTTTCGTCCTCTGCGCTGTGGCCAGCGGGGTTTGGGCTGTGTTCCAGCATAAATTATGGAGTGGCGTCGGAGCGGCATGGTTGATTTTGATGGTCGCACTCGGGGCGGGGCGGTCTGTCTGGCATACAAGCGCGACTGATGCGCCGCGATTACCGCAGCAAGAACGTACCTACCGCATTGAAGGCTGGGTGAGCGCGATTGAGAAGTCAGGTTCGAGTGAGCGCTATGTCGTCGAACTTCTCGTGGTGGAGAATATGGAGCAACGACGCCTGCCTGAGAAAATCCGTATTCGGCTGACCAAGCGGCCTGACCCGCCGATTGAGGCGGGAGCAACTATCAACTGGCTTGTCGCGGCCAAAGCCCCGCCGGGCCGTGTCGTTCCGGGTGGGTATCATCCGGGGCAGGCCGCCTATTTCAAAGGCATTGGCGGCTTTGGGTTTGGTTATGGGGCGCCCGAACGCCAAGCCGATGCGCAGTTGGGGGCGTGGGATGAGGTTCGTCGCCGGGTTGTGCGCTGGCGCTATCGTCTGGCGGACCGAATTATCGCGGCAGCGCCAGAAGAAACATCGGGATTGCAAGCCGCGCTGATGACAGGGGTGCGGCGCTTTATCCCTGCCGAGCAGACAGAAAATCTGCGTGTTGCGGGATTGGCGCATATTCTCGCGATTTCAGGTTTGCATATGGCGCTCTTGGCGGGCGGGACTTATTCGGGCCTCGCTCTCATTCTTGCTTGTATTCTGCCGCTCTCGCGCCGTTATGATGTCAGGAAATTTGCGGCAGGGGCGGCGATAGCTGCGGCGACATTTTATCTTGTTTTATCGGGTGCGTCGGTTGCCACCCAACGGGCTTGGGTGATGTCGAGCATCTTCTTTTTGGCGATTATCTTAGACCGCCGCGCTGTGTCCATGCGCTCCGTGTCGGTCGCGGCGCTCATCACCTTGGCCTTGCATCCTGAAAGCTTGATGTCTGTTGGGTTTCAGATGTCTTTTGCGGCGGTGGCAGCGCTCGTCGCTGTCTATCAGGCGTGGCAAAGATATCGGCCTGCCTATAGGCGTCGGGGCCTGTTTCGGCGCGGGGTGGATTTCATGTCCTCCTTGAGCGTGACAAGTTTTGTCGCGGGGCTGGCGACGGGCGGCTTTGCTTTGTTTCATTTCAACCGTTTTGCGAAATATGGCTTTGTCGGGAACCTGCTCGCCATGCCGCTCTTTTCGCTCTTCGTCATGCCGCTCGCAGTGCTGTCTCTGCTCGCCATGCCCTTTGGGTTGGAAGCAGGACCGCTTTACCTCATGGGGAAATCGCTCGAGCCCATATTGCAGGCGGCAGATTGGGTGGCGGGATGGCCGAACCCTATGGCTTTTATTGGGGCGGCGCCAAATTGGGTTTTGCCTGTTTATGGTTTGGGCTTTGTGGCGCTGTGTATGGGGCGAAGGTGGTGGCGTCTGCTCGGTCTGGGGCTTATTGCTGTCGGCTTCGCAGGATGGGGGCAAGCGCCGACGCCAGATTTGCGTGTGTCTGAGGAGGGTAAAG
>CAZNXP010000038.1:0-12283 GCA_964576955.1 uncultured Algimonas sp. | reverse complement strand
TTTGATTACACAACCAAAATTCAAAACACCCCACTATCGTATGGTGTTTGAATGGCGGCCATCTCATACAGATATAGGCATACTCCTAGCGGAGGATGAAATGTAGATTCAAGACCTCTATATTCGGAAAAGACCTTTTGGTTTTTGAATATGACTTTGAGAATTTACTATTTGATTTTCAAATGACCCATTGCTCTTCGATGGATTTTATTTTGGCGATCGAACATCCTGCGCGAGATATGATTTGGAATCCGCAAGTCCCACTTTCGAAACAGTACCATCCTGCTTCGACGGATTGTTCAACCTAAACCGCACCTTGCGATGAAGCGAGGTAGGCCAAATTTGCGTATTGAAGCGAGTATATTGCAGGTCTCTGATGATATAGGGAAATCCCTTAAATCATCAGGGCCTGCGCCCCATCTACCTGTAGTTTTTCCGTCTCATTCTGCACAAAGCAATTTCCGTGACTTGTTGCCTTGCTTCGCTTCACTTATGCCAGTGATGTGTTGCGCTTAAATTTCATAAAGGCCGCTGTGCTTTCTATCAGCCTATTGGGCTTGAGCGCTACTGCACTTCAGGCGCGTGACCTCACGCCACAAGAGCAATCTGTTTGTCGTTCATTGAAGACTTGCATGGATATTGCAAGTCGCCATACGGCCTCCGAATTTGATTATGATGTTCTTGGGTTAGAGTTTAGACGTTTTGGCCTGAAGGGACGACAAGCGCTCTTCTCACTTTTGGAAAGTGAGGACGGGCATGCTGATGTTGCAACTTTAATTTCCAAGCAAGGCCCTTTAACGCCGGTCGAGCGTCAAACTGTAGCGAAGATATGGACCCCAGAACGGGCGCAGATTTATTTGCCTTTATTTTTCGATGGTCATCCCATGTCGCGAGATTTATTATTGCAAAGCTTAGGACACCCAAATGCAGACGTGCGGGAGCAAGTGCGGTCTGCTCTCAACCGTCTGCCTAATGAGGCTCGGCGCGCGCCGATTTCTCCGAGCGTTGGGCCTGTTTTACTACCGGCTTTGCAAAAAGACCCAATCCGCGAAGCTGCCCCTTATTTGAATAGGCTGAACGCGGCGGGACATGAAAGAGACTTCATCGCTCTGTTGGGAAGCGGTGACAGAGATATTGTAACTGCAGCTTATAACGCTCTTTACCGAAATAGTCCGTCCAAAGCCTTTAATGGATTGCTTGCCGAGATGGGCCGTATTGAAACCGCCGCGCAGGCGCGGGCGATAGGGCAGATGTTGGCCTTGCGCCATAAAGCGCGCGCGGATGGTTTTTATCATAAATTTGCTAGTGAAATGTCTGGCGACCCTAAATTACCGGTTTTGGCCAGAGCAAGCGGCTTGCATGCGGTGCTCACAATCGCAGATCGCCCTTTTCCTGACCTTACACCTGCCCGCCTCGCAGCGCTTTCTGCTCTCGTCGAAGGTCAACCTTTCGTGGTTCAGGATCAATATCTTGCTTATTTGCAAAAGGCCAAGGCACAGGCAGCGTTGAGTCATATTTGGAAAGTGGCTCAGTCAGAAAACTGGATCAACAGAGATCGAATTGCGGAGTTTTACAAAACCCATTCTGCCTATGACGGTATTATTTCTACCCTCATTCGTTCTAATGATATCCGTACATTTTCAGCGGGGCTTAGGGAGGCGAAACCCTCTCACCGCAAACTCATTCAACACCAGATTGATCATCCTGTGAACCCCATAGCGCTTGCCGCGCGAAATTATTTAAAGCTTCCCGCCGCGACGGCTCGCAATCAGACCTGTCCCATTGGCCTGTTCGATTTGGAAGATATGCGGGTACAAATGCCATTTTTTGAATCAGGCTGGATGGTTTCAGATAGTAAGGCGCGTGTTTCATTACCGAGGGCGCAGTTAACTACAGCACACCCAACGGCGACGGGTTGGCTTGCAGGGTATAATTTGAGCACGCCTAAAGTTCGGTCTGCCCAGTCTGGCGGCACGTTATTGCATTATGAAAACAAATCGGGAGCGTTTAAAACCATTGGTGATTTTTCTGGTCTCTTAGCGATACTTCCAGGCCGTACTCTTAAACTTGGAGAGACAACAAAGTCATTTTGGATCGTGGATCTTTGGGGCCCCGATGCACGAGATGTTTCGGCATATAGGCTCGATCTTTCTGGTGATGGACCGCAGATAAATCATATTGGAGCTATACCCAATTCGGCCCAAGGTTTTGCTGTATACCCAAATGGCGACCTCATCATCGTCTTTGATGATAAAA
Organism: uncultured Algimonas sp.; assembly: GCA_964576955.1. Taxonomy (GTDB): domain Bacteria; phylum Pseudomonadota; class Alphaproteobacteria; order Caulobacterales; family Maricaulaceae; genus Litorimonas. The sequence continues at coordinate 10,027 of CAZNXP010000038.1, read as the reverse complement.
ATCAATTGCCAATTAAGCTCTCAAAAACAGGGGCCATGTCACTTTATTGTTCCAATAGACCTTCAGGGATTGCGCCGCGCGCGCCAGGCTAATGACCTATTCTGAAGATCAGGCTTTAAAAGCGCTCTCTAAAATTAAAGACCCTTTGAAGGCAGGGGATATAATTTCTGCCGGACGTTTGGCGTCTATGGAATTTGTGGACGGCACATTGCAAGCGGTTCTCCAAATCCCGCCACCGCAGGCAGAATCCTTTTTTCCTATCAGAGAAGCTGCGCAAACCGCTCTGGCGGCGTTAGAGGGTGTAAGCAAAGCTCAAGTCATATTATCTGCGCATAAGCCGGGACCGCAAATGGGTGGACGCTCTCGCGGAAATCCACATCAAGCTCGCCGGCCAGAGGGCGTCCAAGGTGATGGTGAAGTCAAGCGTATTTTGGCGATATCCTCGGCTAAAGGGGGCGTCGGAAAATCAACGATGGCGGCAAATTTGGCCGTGGCTTTAAGCCGTTCAGGCCTGAAAATTGGCTTGCTCGACGCCGATATTCACGGCCCCAGCCTGCCAATGCTTTTTGGGACAACGGGGCAAGGCGCCCGCACGATTAAAGCAGGGGCTCGAAATATTATTGTTCCCGTTGAGGCCCACGGCATTCAAACTATGTCGATTGGATATTTGACGCTTGATGACAGTCCAATCGTTTGGCGCGGACCTTTGGTCCAGGGTGCCATTGCGCGCATGTTGTGGGATGTGGATTGGGGCGCGCTGGATATCCTACTCATCGATATGCCGCCCGGCACGGGTGATGCGCAGCTTGGGCTCGCCCAAGATATAAAACCCAATGGCGCGGTGATTATATCCACGCCGCAAGACTTAGCCCTGTTGGACGCTCGCAAAGGCGTAGCGATGTTTGAAAAAGTTGATATTCCAGTCTTAGGCCTCATTGAAAATATGGCCGTCTTCACCTGTTCTGAATGCGGTACGTCGCATCATATTTTCGGAGAGGGCGGTGCGAAGACAGAAGCAGAAAACACCAATATAGAATATCTCGGCGCGGCGCCCTTAGATTTGTCTATTCGGGAAAGCGGCGATATGGGTCAGCCTATTGCCGCAGCGGAAACTGAGATATCTGAAGTCTTTGTGGAATTAGCACAGCAGGTTTGGGAGCAAGCTAGGGCAACACCTCAACGCGAGTAACGTCTTCTGCGCGCGCGTCCCTTTTTGCGCCATGCGAAAGTCTCTAATCCGCCATATCTAAGCTGGCCCAAAATTTCTGCGGGTTCAGGCATGTTTTTGGTGAGGCCTTTCACGCGCCATTTTAATTTCTCAAACTCCATAACATTTTCTATTCGCGCATCCAAAAAAGCGCGCGCGGCGGCTTTGTCATCGGATTGGTCTGATAACCAAATTGGAAGGGTCGCGCCGATAACAGAGGATAAAATTGTGCGCTTGGAATAGTAATTTGCGTCCGTTGAAGTGTCCCCAATCGCGCGCCAAATCATATCTGCGGCATTCCAAATTTGCCGAATACCTGTTGCGGCGAGGTCTGGGAGGATGAGACGAGAAGAGGCGCGCCTTGCAGCTTCCTCATGAGGTCCAATGGCTCGCAATCTCAAAAGAACGCCTTGGGTCACGCGGTCTCGGATTTTGAGCGTTTCCAAATCAAGCTCACCAATCTCATGCTCTGCCTGCTTATTTAAGGCATCTGACCAATGATTGAGCAAATCAGAAATGCCATTTTCAAAATATAATTCCTCTGCACCGTCTGGCAAGCCAGCATCACGCACAGCGCGTTTCAAGGTCAAATTTGTCCAGCCTTCAAATGGCGCAATTTTCAATGCGGCCTGTAATATGGCGTCTCTGATTTCGTCTGGGCGGCTCATGTATATCTACATAGGAAAGTTTGGCAAAAAAGTCACCTAGGCTTTACGCCGCAGCACCACCCGTTTGAACCACGCTACCACAACCCCAGCACCTGCACCTGACAAAACGCCATATCTGAAAATACGCCCCGCCAATGCGATTGTGCCGATACAGAGGACTATCAATATTCCCGTGGAGAGTAAAAGCTCCCATAGCGGTGGGTCAGATGGCAAGCGCACAATATTCGCGAAAGGCGCTGAAAATGGAATGAAGGTTGCGATTTTCAGGAGCGGGCTATCTGGGGCCGTTAATCCCATTGGAATGACTATCATACAAGCCATCAGAATAAACAGGATGGGTGTCGTAAGCGTCTGCGCATCTTGCATGGAAGATGACAAAGATCCGAGAGCAATGAAAAATGCCCCATATAAAATATAGCCAAGGATTAAATTTATAATCAGGAAAATAATCATTTTTGCATCGAAGGCCGACACCAGCCCTTTGACGACATCTTGGTCCGCTCCAAAAAAAACATATAAAAGGACACCCAATACGCTGACCAAAATATAGGGGGCCATCATAGAGAGTGTGAGAGCTGCAACCCCCAGTAATTTCCCAAGAATTATCTCTGAAAATCGCGTGGTCGCGAGCATCATTTCCAAGAGCTTATTGAGTTTCTCCTCAAGCATTGAGGTCAATAACATATAAGCGCCTGAAAAGACGGTGAGCCACAACATCATGGCCGCAACAGTTGCCGCCAAAAAGGGCACTGTGTCGCTCTTATTAACGCCTTGATCTTTATCCTCTGTTTTTATCGGGTTAAATAGCGCGGTTTTGGCGGCTAAATTTTCCCGGCGATCTATTTCAGCGACGGTGAGCCCTTGTGGTTTGAGATAGGCTTCGCGGGCGAGGTGGCGTAAATATTTATCCGCGAGACGGCTGGCATCTAATCTACTGACATTTGTTGACCAATATTCCGCGGCTGGTTCTTCCGGTGACTGGCCTGATTTAAAGATAATGACACCGCCCAATTCTTTTTGTTCTTCCTCTATTGTCACGAATGTCTCGCCTCTCAAATAAGGCAATAATTCGGTTAAATTTGCGGCCGGAGACTCTATCAATTCGAAGGCTGGCTCTGGGGGTTTATAGCTTGTCGAAATACCTGGAATATTTTCGGAAATATAGGTTTGGGCCGCTTGCGTTCCGTCGACGCGCAGAATGCGCTGAAACTCTTGGCGTTTTTCTTTATCTTGAATGAAAAAGGATTTTGCAGAGAGGGCCGTCCTCGCTTGATCTTCTATCATCTCATCATAGAGCTTTTGAAAGCGCTGCCCATGCACCCCCGTTTCATCAATGACGCTGACATATTGCGTAGGTGTCAAATCAATATCCGCGGTCGCCGCAAAGAATCCAAAACCGCCAAAAATAAAAGGTAAAAGGAAGGAAATCCAAAACCCCCAAGTTTTGACATATCCCAGAAAATCCCGGCGCGCGATTAAGAAAGTACGGCGGAGGTTTATTTTCGGCAAATAACTCATGCTGCCGCTCCCGTTGTAGGGTCTATATCTTGCAGCACATCGTCTCCGACTAGAGTGACAAAGGCCTCGTGAAGCGTAGGACGGATGGGTTCATATTGGGTGAGGCGTAGACCCTGCGCCACAGATCGTTCCAAAATGTCATGGGCATGTACGCTAGGTTTTAAAGTCAGTGATAAGGTGCCATCCTCTTGCTTTTCAACGGAGGCAGCAAAGGGCTCAATTAATTCAGTTAAGCCGTCCATATTGGATGCCAAATTAACCCGCCGCGGCGCATGAGCTAAGGCGGCTTGAGTTGTGCCGTCAAAAACTTTGCGTCCTGATGCCATTAGAATAATGCGGTCACAAAGCCGTTCTGCATGCTCCATAACATGTGTTGAGAAAATAATCGTGCGGTCCCGTCCCGCAATTTCTCGAACCATATCTTCTAACACTTGTTGATTGACGGGATCGAGACCCGAAAAGGGCTCGTCGAGAATATGAAATTCGGGATCATGCGCAATGGCGGCTAAAAGCTGGACCTTCTGCGCCATGCCTTTAGACATATCTTTATTCTTTTTACGCTTCGCGTCGCCGAGACCATAGCGCTCGAGCAGCTCATCTGCGAGGGTGAAGGCGGGCTTCTTCTTTATCCCGTTAAGGCGCGCCATATGTGCGATTGCCTCTCGGGCCGTTTGTTTTTTATAGAGCCCGCGCTCTTCAGGGAGAAAGCCGACCCGACCGAAGGCTTTTTCACCGGGCGTTTCGCCGAAGAGTTTGACCGACCCTGTATCGGGTTTGATGAGGCCTAATGCCATACGAAGTGTCGTGGTTTTCCCCGCACCATTTGGTCCGAGAAACCCTATGATCTGCCCAGGTTCAACGGTGAAGGATACATCGCGAACGGCGGGCTTTCCCGAGAATGATTTAGAAACTGAGTGGAGCGCGAGAGGTGGGGTCATAGAGAGAAAATATATGGCATAAATTTTAAAAGTAATAGGTTAATATAGCTGAGTTTTTTTATAATGCCTTTAGCGCCGAAAATACGATTTCTCGGCCCCCATTTAGCCATGTATTAATATGGGATGCGCCGGAGATGATATGAGCGGATTTTGGGCCCCCATATCCATCATATAGTTTTTGGCCATGATCAATTGGGATAATTTTATCCTCTGTGCCGTGTATCCAAATTAAGGGGACGTCCAAATCTTCAAGTGCTTTCTCTGATTGCCATTTGTCTTTCAGCAAAACCTCTATGGGTAAAATCGGCATATTTTTGCGGGCCATAGCGGCGACTGAATCAAAGGGGGCATCGAGGATTAGGAGGTCAGGTTGGTGATGTGCCGCTAATTGCGCTGCTACGCCGCTGCCCAAAGATGTTCCGTAGAAGACAATCTTTTCTGCCCCTTGGCCCGATAGATGCTGATATTGATCAATCGCTGCCGCAAGGATGTTTTTCTGGGACAGCGTGCCTGCGGTCCCCGGATAGCCGGGGTAGCCAACCGACCAGACCCCATAACCAGCGTTTTGAAGGTCGCGGAAGATATGTAAATTGCTATCAATAGCCGAGGCATTGCCATGGAAGATCATAACAGTCGGAAGGTTATCTTTGGCGGGGCTATACCAGCCTAGGTTATTTGCTTCCGTCCTAATCTCGCTTATGTTTTCGGGCGGTGAATATAAGACATTGGGCGGGAAATAGAGCATTTTGCGTTGCGCAAAAAAAGCAATCGCTGCCAAAGCCACATAAAGCGCGATGGCGAGAAATGTTATGCGGTGGATCCAATTCATATGTGAAGCGCTTTGCCTGACTTTCTCGGACTTGACCAGAGAGTGAAAAGCCGCACAGTTGCTTTATGATAGATTTTAAACCTCTTCTTCTCTCAATATGTATATTAGGCAGCGCCGCCTGCACCTCCGATGTAGATGTATCGTCAAATACTGCCGATCCATCAAACCGCGTTGACGTTGCCGATTTTGATGTTTCGGCAATGGATGGTTTGCTGTCTTCTGCGGTTGAGCGCGGAGATGTGCTCGGCGTTCAGGCTCTGGTCTTTGATGAGGGACAAACGGTTTACCGCAATAGTTTCGGCCTTGCGGATCGTGAACGGAATGTCGCCGTGAAATCCGATACGGTTTACCGTGTCTATTCCATGACCAAGCCTGTTACTTCTGCTCTGATTATGGACCTTATAGAGGAGGGGAAGCTTAATCTGTCGGACCCAGCGTCGAATTACATCCCGCAACTTGCGAAGATGAAAGTCGTGAGCTTAGGCGCAGATCGTCAGCCAAAATTTCTAGATCAAACCCGCCCGATGACGATTGAAGACTTGCTCCTCCATCGGGCCGGAATGGCTTACGGCATTTTTGGCGGAAACCCCATTGAGGAAGCTTGGAAAGCCGCAGGCTTGCTCGAACCGCAAAACAGCACAGCCGATATGATGGATAAGCTGACTGAGTTACCATTAGTGGGCCAACCCGGAGAACAGTGGTTTTATTCTTATTCCATTGATGTATTGGGCCGCATTGCCGAAATTCTCACGGGACAAACATTGGGCGAAGCCATGAAAGACCGTTTCTTCGACCCGCTTGGCATGACAGAAACGAGTTTTAAAGTTTCAGCAGCGTTGAAGCCGCGCTTTGCATCCAATTATTTTTTGCAAGGTGATGGTAGTTTTGTACTGGCCGAAGATGGGCAGACCTCACCATTTACACAACCTGGAGAGCTTGAATCTGGAGGGGGAGGCCTGGTCTCAACGACTGATGATTGGCTGAAATTTGCACGTATGTTACTCAATAAGGGTACTTATGAAGGTGTCCGTATTTTGGAAACCGAAAGCGTAGAGTTGATGATGACGGATCATTTAGGGGATGTTCCGTCTCTTCTGCCATGGGTTGGCGGCGACACGGGGGCGGGCTTTGGATATGGCGGCTCCGTTCAATTGACGACGACACCGGAATTAGAAACCTCGGCCGGACGATATCCCGGACAATTTGGATGGGGCGGCGCAGCGCGGACGAATTTTTGGGTGGACCCTGAAAATAATTCAATCGGAATTATCATGTTGCAATTTTTCAGCGCGTCTGACCCGCAAATTCATGATGACTTCCAAGCTCTAACTTTGGCACAAACCCGCAATGACAAAAATTAAAAATTTATCACCCGTCCATTCAGCTCCTATTAAAATGGGCTGCCTTATTGGGACGACGGGACGTTATCTGATGACAAATATTTAGGTCTTAAATGTTGGTGACCTTTGACTTGTTTAACTTATACTCAAGGCTGAGAGAGTTTAGAGACTAGAGTCCATGCAATTTATCGACCTCCACGCCCAACAAAGGCGCATCAAAGCTGAAATTGACGCCGGCATTGCCGATGTGCTCAGCCATGGCCGCTATATTCTCGGACCTCAGGTGGCTGAGTTTGAAGAAAAACTAGCCGCATTTGTATAAGCCAAACACGCCATTAGTTGCGCGAATGGGACAGATGCGATTACGCTGCCTTTAATGGCGTGGGATATCGGACCCGGTGATGCGGTGTTCTGCCCGTCCTTTTCCTATTGCGCGACAGCTGAAGTCATTGCTTTGCGCGGCGCAACCCCGGTCTTTGTAGATATTGACCGCGAGACCTATAATATGGATGCGGAGAGTTTACGGACCGCCATTGCGCAAGTGCAGCAACAAGGCCAGTTAATTCCGCGGGCTGTCATTATTGTAGACATTTTTGGACAATGCGCGGATTATCCAGCCCTTGCTCCGATTATTCGCAGCGCGGGGCTGAAAGTGATTTCAGATTGCGCGCAAGGTTTCGGCTCAACCCGCGGCGGAAAACATCCCTTGGAATGGGCAGACGTCCAAACTACGAGCTTCTTTCCAGCGAAACCTTTGGGCTGTTATGGCGATGGCGGCGCTGTGCTAACAAATGATGACGCTTTAAATGATTTATTGCGGTCCTTGAGGTTCCATGGACGCAGCGACGCCCCGTTTGATAGCGATCATATCGGTATGAATTCTCGGTTAGACACATTGCAAGCCGCCATTTTGCTGCCGAAACTCGCGGTTTTTGAAGATGAAATTGCAAGGCGTAATATCATCGCGCGGCGATATTCCGACGCATTGAAACCCTTCGTCTCGCGGGTTCCAAAAATTGAGGCAGGTGTAATGTCAACCTGGGCGCAATATACGCTTGAAGTGCCAAATGCTGAAGAATTTTTGACCGCGATGAAAGCGAAGGGAATTCCAACAGCGCGTTACTATCCGCTGCCCATTCATATGCACGCGGCCTATCAAGGCTATCCCATAGCTGGCAATGGTTTGCCCCATACAATGGCGTGTAGGCATCATGTCGTTAGCTTGCCTATGCATGCCTATCTGCCAGAAGGGGACCAAGAGCAGATTATAAAAGCGGTTATTGACGTTTTATAAGCCCCATCGCGACCGATGGAAATTCCAAGCTGAGGAAATAATATTTTCTAGGCTGGACTCTTCGGGGACGAAATCTAACAAATCTCGCGCGCGGTCTGCATTAGCATAAAGCTGCGTTAGGTCGCCTTCGCGGCGGGGCCCAGCCTCATAAGGGACAGGCAGACCCGAAACTTTTTCAATGGCTTTGATGATTTGCAAAACACTATAGCCTTCGCCTGTGCCGAGGTTAAGCTCGGCTTGGGTCAAGCCCTTATCCATAGCCCTTAAAGCTTGGATATGGGCCTCTGCGATATCATTGACGTGAATATAATCCCGAATGCAAGTGCCATCAGGCGTATCATAATCTGTCCCAAATATTGTTAAGGGCTTTCCTAATCCAGCCGCCGCTTTTAGGGCATTAGGAATTAAATGGGTCTCAGGATCATGTTCTTCGCCTATGTCCCCGCTTTCATCCGCGCCCGACGCGTTAAAATAGCGAAAGGTCACATATTTCAGTCCATAAGCTTTATGATAACTCTGAATCATATGCTCGATGGCAAGTTTGGTTTTACCATATACGCTAAATGGATTTTGAAGCTCTGTTTCAAGCAATGGCATGGTCTGAGTTTCGCCATAGGTTGCGCAGGTTGAGGAAAATATCAATTGGTTCGCGCCAACTGACCGCATGGCCAAGAGCAAATTTAGAGCGCCTAATACATTGTTTTCGTAAAATTCCTCCGGAGCTTTCTCGCCCTCTCCAACTTCAATAGAGCTCGCTAGGTGGATGACGGTTTTTACATTGGCGTGCTTTTGAAAGGCCGCCAGTGTTTGCGCGCGGTCACGCAGGTCCATGGTCTCATATGGCCCCCATTTGACAGCATGAATATGACCGGCTTCAAAATTATCAAAAACGATTGGCCTGCCGCCGCGTTCTGCGAGCCTCTTGCAAACATGAGCGCCAATATAACCGCCCCCGCCAAGGACGATGATTTCTTGGCCCTGCAGGTCGTGGTCCGGATTAGGCATGCTCGTAATCCTATTTTTTGACGGGTTTAGGCCGCAACAGTTTTGTGTAGCTGTTTCAATGTTTTGAACAGCGCCGCCGCCCCGTCAATCGGCAAACAACTTGGCGCGTCACATAAGGCCGCATCAGGGTCAGTATGGAACTCAAGAAACACACCATTGGCGCCTGCTGCAATTGCGGATTTGGCAATCGTTGCGACGCCGTCTCGGCGTCCACCTGTAGAGGCGCCTGATGTGCGGGGGTCAGCTCCCGGTAATTGCACGGCATGGGTCGCATCTATTGTGACGGGCACGCCGAGCGCCTGCATCGCGCCAATCCCGAGCATATCGACGACAAGATTATTATATCCGAAATTTGTACCGCGCTCGCAGAGGACGACACCCAAATCCGGGGCAACCTCTTTAATTTTTGCAACAATATTTTTTGTATCCCAAGGCGCTAAGAATTGCGCTTTTTTAACGTGTAATATACCGCCCGCAGCTTGCGTCGCTTTAGCCATGGAGACCACGAGATCCGTTTGGCGGCATAAAAAGGCCGGAAGCTGAACAATATCCGCGATACTGGCCACACGTATTGATTGTTCTGGTTCATGAACGTCTGTACAAATGGGCACATTGAGTTCGGCTTTTACGCGCGCTAACATATCAAGCCCCTCATTTATTCCCGGTCCGCGGTAAGATTGAATGGAGGATCTATTGGCTTTGTCAAAGCTGGCTTTAAATGCATATGGCAGCCCCAGATTTGCACAAATCCGCTTCAATTCAGTGCCTATTTCCAGCGCGAGACCAATATCTTCGAGTACATTTAATCCGGCGATAACCGATAAAGGTGCATCGCCGCCGATGGACCAGTCTTTATTTTTGAGTGAAAGCGTCTGCATTCCTGCCAACCTTTTCGACCATTGGAATTGATGCAGTGTTTGCCAGTTCAGCGGCTCGCGTCAAGCCGTCAATTGGGGGCCTTTACTTGGGCCCCTCCTCGCTGGCTAAAGCAGATTGTCAATAACGACCAGTTATCTACTCTAGCCATTCTGCGTTGTGAAACCACAAAATTTATAATAGAGAAGGCGCGGATTACGGCGCAATTTTTGAGACGAAAGTGTCGGAGAATTGTCAGGGTTGGCAAGATGATCCGACCAGTATAATGCGCTAACTGTAAATCGGATAACGTAATGAAAATTGAGCAGGAAATTAAGAGTATACTGAAGGAATTCGGCCCTATGTCAGGGTC
>CAZNXP010000037.1:0-12550 GCA_964576955.1 uncultured Algimonas sp. | reverse complement strand
AAAATAAGCGCCGCCCAGTCGGGGGGAGGGAATGTGACCGGACGACGCCCTTTATGAGGTTCAATTTTTGGAAGCAGATACTTAGGGGAGAGCATCTCTTCAATTGAACGCCATTAATATTATCTAGGCAGCCTTTTTGGATTTACCAGATTTACCCGTGATGAACTTTCCGTCAGTCCGCGGCTTTGCGCCATTGATTGCGATTTTCTGCGGGCGCAAGGCTTCGGGAATTTCACGCACCAAATGGATGATTAGCAGCCCATTGGACAGGTCAGCCGAGCTGACGCGGACATGATCGGCCAATTGGAAACGGCGCTCAAAGCCGCGTTCCGCGATGCCGCGATGTAGATATTCAGCTTCGTCATTTTCCGCCTTTGGCGTCTGGCCGCCTGTGATATTCAACACGCCCTCATGGGTTTCAATGTCTATATCTTCGGCTGTGAATCCTGCCACGGCTAGCTCAATACGGTAGCTGTCCTCAGACAGCCGCGCGACGTTATAGGGCGGGTAGCTTGTACTTGATTTTGCAGCTTGGGTGGCGGCGTTGTCAATCATGCTGGCCATACGGTCAAAGCCGACAAAGCTGCGGTATAGGGGAGAAAAGTCATAGGTTCTCATCAAATCATCCTTTTTAAAGCGATGTGTATTACGGGCCCCCTTATGGGCGGCCCAAACTCATGCAGCCCCGACAACCGGCGACTGCGACTTCGAGATGGGAAAAGGATTTCAGAGCTTCAAGAGTTTCAGATGATTTTTTTCGAATTTTTTAAAGTGCATCACTCTGAGTTTCTGGTAAATTCTAATAAATACAATTACTTACATGGTTAATAAATTGACAAGGCATTTTCTGAATTTTGAAATTTGGAAGCGCTGACTCTGACGAAAATGAGATATGGGAGGTCGGTGAAGTTGAGAATTTAAGTCCGAAAAACACCTGTTTTAGGCTCCCACGAGAAGTTTACTCGACTTTTGCATCCTTCGCCCTATTTGACACGGAGCAATCACTGACGCTTAATATATACGCTTAAAATTGGGAGACCCTTATGCGCATTCACACTTCTTTGCTGGCTCTATTAGCCGCGACCTCACTTATAGCCTGTTCGGGCGCAGAGACAGAGACAAAACCTGCGCCTGCCGCAAAAACGAAAGCCGTCGTTGCCAGCACTGTGACTTTGGATGATGTGCTGGCCCATCCTCGCCGCGCGAAAGAAGCGGCTCGTGATCAATTCCGCCATCCGAAAGGAACTTTAGAGTTTTTCGAGATTGGACCTGGCAAACGTTTCGCCGAGCTATGGCCAGGTTGGTACACAAATGCGACGGCGCCTTATTTGGCGGCTAATGACGGGCAATATATCGCTATCCTTTATGCGGAGGGCGTTAATGAACGTTTAGATCAACGCATTGCCGCCTATAAAGAGACCTATTCAGACACCTCTGTTTACGGCGAAATCGAATATGCAGGTTTTCTAAAAGATTCAGGTCCTATCCTTGCAGAAGGACAAGAGCCTTTTGATGTGCTGGTGACTTACCGTAACGTTCATAACTGGATGGGCGGGGATTATGCACAAGATGCCTTTAACCGTTTTTACGCGGCCTTGAAGCCGGGCGGAATTCTTGGCGTTGTGGAGCACCGCTTGCCAGAAACTGCTGTCCAGAACCCTAAGGGCCGGACGGGATATGTGCAGGAAAGCTATATGAAGGACCTGGCTAAAAAGGCCGGATTTGAATTTGTTGCCTCCAGCGAAGTCAACGCCAATCCAAAAGATACGGCAGATCACCCCTTCGGCGTCTGGACACTGCCTCCGCGCTCACGGGTGCCTGAGGCAGATAGCGCTGAAGCTAAGGACTTTAATGCGGAAGCCTTTAAGAATATCGGCGAGTCGGACCGTGCAACATTGAAATTCCGTAAACCAAAATAGCACTAGTCATGGGGGCTTTGCGCCCCCATATATCGAGCACACACATATTCGATTAAATGGAGTTCGAAATGGAAAATGCGGAGATTGCAGCAAAGATGACCGAAGCGCTCGAAAAAGCGGGCGGTTTGGATAAGTCTGTGAAATTTGATTTTGGTGACGGCGGTCAGGTCTTTGCCACAGGTACAGTGGCCGAAGTTGCCGATAAGGATGCAGATTGTACTATCAGCGTCGATAAGGCGGATTTCATTGCACTCGCCTCTGGGTCCTTGGACCCTATGATGGCTTTCATGTCAGGAAAATTGAAAGTGGCGGGCGATATGTCTGTTGCGATGGGCTTACAAAGCCTCTTCTCCAATATGTAAAAAACTAGGGCGCAGCAGTTTTATCGGCTGGCTGCGCCATTTCATATGGTGTCACCCCTTCCAAATTTTGAAGAAGCCGAGATCGTCCTTCCGGGGGGCAGGCCCGTGCCTGCGGCTTTAGAGCCGCGGCTAAAGACATATTATATAGAGCGAGATGGGGTCCGCCTGCGGGTCATGTTGGCCACAGCGGTCACAGATAATCCCCGAGGGTCAATTATATTTTCGCCCGGACGCACAGAATTTATTGAAAAATATTTCGAAACGACAGAAAATCTGATTCAACTTGGATTTAATGTCTTAATGGTTGACCCTCGCGGCCAAGGGCTCTCGGACCGTATCCTCGAAGACCGCCTTAAGTCTTATATAAGCGACTTTCAGATCTATGCAGATGATTTGGCCTTTGCAGCGGAAGAATTTGCGCCGCTCTTACCCCGTCCACATGTTGGAATGGGGCATTCTATGGGTGGGACGATTATTTTACAGGCCGTGATTTCAGGGGCTTTGAACCCAGATGTCGTTGTCTGTAGTGCACCCATGTTGGGGCTATTTGATTTAGATACATCGTTCATGCGGGGCGTCATTGTGGCCTTGGCGCGTTTGGGGCTCGATAAGCGAAATTTACCGTGGCAACGGCAACGCGCGGGCCTGCCCATTCCCTTTCAAGGCAATAAGCTGACATCAGATAAGGACCGCTATCGGCACTGGGCGTCCTTTTTCCAAACAACGCCTCGGTTGCGTGTCGGGAGGCCGACCTTTGGATGGATACGCGCCTCTCTTGCGGCCATGGCCTTTGTAAATAGAAATGCCGCCAATCTTAAAATTCCTGGCCTCATGCTAGGTGCAGGCGCAGACCCGATTGTGGACCCTGCCAGCGTTGAAAAATTCGCCAAAAATGCAGGCTGTGAATATACGGTGGTCCCGGGGGCCTTGCATGAGCTGTTTTTGGAGCGCGACCCGCTGCGCGATGAAGCTTTTGCAAAAATAGACGCGTTTTTAGTCTCTCAAAAAATTTGAGGTTTCACGCCTTTTAACGCGGTCCGCGTATGGCGCGCAAAAGGCGCCTATAACTTTTCTTGACGCTTCTATAGGGGCTGGCGGCAATGCGGGTCATACGCCGCACGCGGCGCCAACGTTTGCGCGGTCTATATTGAGGTGTGAGCAGCTCAAAGAAAACATCTGTGACGGCGTTCCAGCTGTAATGACCTGCATGTTTAACTGTGTTTGCGGGGCTTAATTTTATCGCTTCAAGACAGGCTGTTCGTAAGTCCTCATCAATAATTCCAGCCCGTGAGCCCGGAATAATATCTATGGGCCCAGACACGGGATAGGCCGCCACAGGAAGCCCTGAGGCCATGGCTTCAATAATGACTAAGCCAAATGTGTCTGTTTTTGACGGGAAGACAAATACATCCGCATCCGCAAAATGCCGCGCGAGCTCCGTTTCAAACTTTGCGCCTGTAAAAACCACATCTGGGTAAAGGCGCTTTAACTCGGCAAGCTGCGGGCCGTCGCCGACAATGACTTTTGTTCCGGGCAGCTCAAGACCCAGAAAGGATTTTAGGTTTTTCTCGACGGCCACGCGGCCCACATTGACCCAAATGGGTCGCTTGAGGCCCGCATAAACATCCTCTGGCGCGTTATTCTTATCAGGGTTGAAGAGAACCGTATCGACCCCGCGTGCCCAGGCCGCGAGACGTGTGAAGCCGCGGTCTTGCAGAAAGGTCACCATGCTCGGCGTCGTCACCATGGTTCGCCCGCCGGCATTATGGAACCCCCGCACAAAACGATAGGACCAGCTTAGCGGTATGAAGGGGAAACGGGCCTTAATATATTCTGGGAATTTCGTGTGATAGCTCGTGGTAAACGGCATTGCCCATTTATGGCAGAGGATTTTCGCCATTTGCCCCAACGGGCCTTCCGTGGCGATATGAATAGCCTCAGGGCCAAAGGCAATCATACGGCGTTTGACGTCTCTATAGGCAAAGGGCGCTAACCGGATATCAGGATAAGTCGGGAGGGGCAGGGTGAAATAACCATCGCTGGGCGCTATCACTTCAACCTCATGCCCGCGAAGGCGAAGATTTGAGACCGTTTGATCTAATGTCCGCACCACCCCGTTGATTTGCGGGTGCCAAGCATCTGTGATGAGTAAGATCTTCATATGTTAGCGAGGAGTCCAGCGATTAGGGGGCGATAGGGGCCCCCTTCTATCGGCTGGCTTTGAATTTTCAATGCGTTCTCGGTGATCTATAACTGGGCCAGAAAAGGGTAGCTAAAGGTTTTAAGGCGCGGCGAGCAGGCTCCAACGCGGCGAATCATATTTCAGATTCGCACTTGCTGATTTAAGTTCGGGGCCGCAACGAGCTTGTGATTTGCCGCAAGTCGTTGATTTACATGGAAAAACAGCTTTGGCAGCTCTCTGTGCATAGAATGTGGATGGGATGGCCATCAAAGAAAAATATCTTGAAATTCCAAAGGCTTAAGACTCTGTAAACCTTTTTTCGTGTTTATGTGAGATACTAGGTGTTGACGATGTGGGGCAAATCAACACTATATGTAGTGGAACAGACAGTTCACCCTACATATCTTATTTTCAGGGAACACACGCTAAACTGCGTGTGGGGGATAGATTTGTGTGGTCAATTTGGGGAAAAGATAATGAATGAAACAAATGAAGACTTCCGTTCGCAGGAAGTTTTAAACGAGCTTAATCAACTGGATACACAGGCTATGGATGTACTTGCTGCAGATCTCGATGACCCGAATGCGCCATCCGGAATAGCGATGAGCGATAAGGTCGTCGCGCGCGAACCAGAGCTCGAGTTTACGCCTAAACCAGACCGTCCGAAACAGGTTAAGGCCCGTAATGCGCTATTGACGGATTTTGGTAAGCGCACACTACTTGACCGCTACCTCCTCCCCGATGAGAGTTTTCAGGACATGTTTGGCCGCGTCGCGCAAGCTTATGGGGATGATACGGCTCATGCACAGCGCCTTTATGATTATATGAGCCAGCTCTGGTTCATGCCAGCAACGCCTGTTTTGTCCAATGGCGGAGCTGATCGCGGTTTACCTATTTCCTGTTTCTTGAATGCGGTTGACGACTCCCTCGATTCCATCGTTGATGTTTGGAATGAAAATGTTTGGCTCGCGTCCAACGGCGGCGGTATCGGGACGTATTGGGGAAATGTACGCTCAATCGGTGAGAAGATTGGCCGTGCAGGTAAGACCTCTGGCATTATCCCCTTCATCCGTGTGATGGACAGTTTGACCCTTGCTATATCGCAAGGCTCATTGCGCCGCGGCTCTGCCGCCGTTTATCTCGATATTCATCATCCTGAAATTGAGGAATTTCTCGAGATCCGTAAACCTTCCGGTGATTTTAACCGTAAGTCGTTGAATCTTCACCACGGTTTGAACATCACAGATGAGTTTATGGTCGCGGTTCGTGATGGGACCGAATTTGGCTTAATCAGCCCGCATACAGGCGAAGAGATTAAGAAAATTGATGCCCGTAAGGTCTGGCAGAAGATATTGGAAATGCGCCTCGCGACAGGTGAGCCCTATATGGTCTTCTCTGATACAGTGAATAAAGCGCTGGCGAAGCATCAACGCGATGCGGGCCTAAAAGTCCAACAATCCAACCTCTGTGCAGAAATCATGCTCGCTACGGGTAAGGATAAATTTGATCGTCAGCGCACGGCCGTTTGCTGCTTATCCTCCATCAATGCGCAAAAATATGATGAGTGGAAAGATGTTCCCGGCTTTATCGAAGATATCATGCGCTTCCTCGACAATGTCTTGGAGAGCTTTATCCAAGACGCGCCTGACCACATGGCGGATGCGAAATATTCCGCAATGCGTGAACGCTCCGTTGGTTTGGGATTAATGGGTTTTCATTCCCTGCTGCAAAGCAAGGGCGTGCCTTTTGAATCCGCATTGGCGAAAAGCTGGAATATGCGTCTCTTCTCAAAAATAAGAGGTGATGCCGATAAAGCGTCTATGCTTCTCGCAGAAGAGCGTGGTCCTTGTCCTGACGCTGCCGATATGGGCGTTATGGAGCGGTTCTCTCATAAAATGGCCGTGGCACCGACAGCGTCTATTTCCATTATTTGCGGCGGGACCTCAGCCGGTATCGAACCTATTCCGGCCAATATCTATACGCATAAGACACTATCCGGCTCCTTTACGGTCAGAAACCCTCTGCTAGAGGCTTTACTAGAGACTAAGGGTAAAAATACCGACGGTGTGTGGGCGACAATCCTCGAGAATGAAGGGTCTGTTCAGCATCTGTCTTGTTTGGATGAGCGTGAAAAAGCGACCTTCCGGACGGCCTTTGAAATCGATCAGAGATGGGTGATTGAACATGCCGCTGACCGCGCGCCTATGATTTGCCAAGCGCAATCTCTCAATATCTTCCTACCGGGCGATATTGATAAATGGGATTTGCATATGTTGCATTGGACAGCGTGGGAAAAAGGCGTGAAATCGCTATATTACTGCCGGTCTAAGTCTATTCAGCGGGCCGCTTTTGCGGGCTCAAAGGCGAAAACCGAAATGGAAAAGGCCATGGAGGCGGCAGCGCCGACAGACTATGATGAGTGTTTGGCCTGTCAGTAGCGAGACGTTCCTAAAAACGTAAAGTTTAACCCCTGATACTGCTGAGTATCGGGGGTTTTTGTTATTTAGCCGGCATAAATTTGACGAAAAAGTATCGTTTTTTTTCAAAATTCAACGGGGCGTTGCGGCAATTGAACTAGAGGCTCGGCTTTAAAAACGTCTGAAAATGCGAATAAAAGCCTCTAAATAGAGCATTTCTTAGGCTGATAGAGGTCATTCAGGCCCTCTGGGGGCCAATTTTCATAATCTGTTCAGATTTAATAATTAGGCATTAACATATTGAAATCTGGCGGTTTTGGTAGTTGCTCGGCATCTGCCTCTTATGATTGTGAGATTTTTCTGGTATAAAAGTTGAATAGTTGCTAATAGAAACCCCGCTGTCGTATGATTGTGGGACAGAAGGATTGGCGCAAATCTATGCCTCAAAAAGGGCACATATCATTGTTTAAGGTCACGCGGTGCATTGCTGCCGTGTTTACGACTTCGCTGTGCTTCAGTTTTTCGTCCATAGCCATCGCCCAAGATAAGTCATCAAATGATGCCGAAACAATCAATACTAGCAAGTTAGTACCGCCCAGCGAAGGTTTGAACTTTAACCTGCCGTCGAGGCCTGATTTTTCGGTCCAAACAGGCCCAATTCTTGATTTACCTCTCAATTCTGTCGGCTCTTCATCCGTATTCAAGCTCGACTTAACGCCAAGAGATTGCGCGGGCGGCGGTGACGGGTGTCCGCGTTACGATGATAATGTTAAAGTGGGGCTGACCGATACATTTAGCCGCCATTCCGAAAAGGGTCTCGATTTGTCACTTACGCCCCGCGCGTCAGTCAGTTTTTCGAATGATCTGAGCGTGAAGGCTGTTGGGGCTGTTATTGAAATTGGCGAAGATCTACGTGAAGGCTCAGAATTTGAGAGCAATACGTGGTATTTCTTTGCGGGGGCAGATGCCGAAGCCCTAACATATTCTCCGAACTCTGTTGGCCGGATCACCTCGGGTCAGTTTCATCTGCAAGACCGTATTATCGTCGGTGATGCGCAGGCGGGTGTCGGTTACCGGATTGGTGACGCGGATGTTTCCGTTTCATATACGCGCCGCGAAGCGTCCGGCGAAGCCTATAAATTTGTTGAAGACGCCGCCGCCTTGTCTTTTACGTGGAAGCGGTAAAGCTCCCAATTCTTACGCGACTACTCTGGTTTATTACGCTTTCGTTCAGTGGTGTTTGATTGACCCTGACCTCGCCAGAGACTAATCGCCCCCGCATGACCACTGAAACTTACATGACATCCAAAGCTTGGCCTTTTGACCAAGCCCGCGCCATCTTACGCCGTCTCGATATAGAAAAGAAACGCGGCATTGAGCGCGGAGATAAACCTGTGATTTTCGAAACAGGTTACGGCCCCTCTGGATTGCCGCATATCGGTACATTTGGCGAAGTTGTGCGCACAACCATGGTGCGTAATGCTTTTATAGCTTTGACAGAAGGTAAGATTGAAACACGGCTTATCTGTGTGTCCGACGATATGGACGGCATGCGTAAAGTCCCGAGTACGGTCCCGAATCCAAAAGACCTTCAAGCTTTTATGCAAAAGCCGCTGACCGATGTTCCGGACCCGTTCGGAACCCATGAAAGTTACGGCGCCAATATGAATTCGCGCTTGCGCGCTTTCCTAGACAGTTTTGGTTTTGAGTATGAATTTAAATCCGCAACCGAGCTCTATAGGGCAGGGGATTATGACGCCTATCTTTTAAAGGCGTTAGAAAAATTTGATGATATTATGAAGGTGATGCTCCCGACTTTGGGCGAAGAGCGCCGCGCAACCTATTCTCCTTTCCTGCCGATTAGCCCGACAACAGGCCGTGTTCTTTATGTCCCTATGAAATCCACGGATGCCGAGGCGGGCACAATCACCTTTGACGATGAAGACGGAACGGAAGTTACGCTCCCCGTCACAGGCGGAAATGTGAAACTCCAATGGAAGCCCGATTTTGGTATGCGCTGGGCAGCCCTTGGCGTCGACTTCGAAATGTTTGGCAAAGACCATCAAGATAACGCGCCGCTTTATTCAAAGATTTGTAAAATCCTAGGCGGCAATCCGCCTGTCCAATTTGTCTATGAGCTTTTCCTCGATGAAAAAGGCGAGAAGATTTCTAAGACAAAAGGCAATGGGATTTCTGTCGAAGATTGGCTGAAATATGCGCCGCCAGAAAGCCTATCGCTCTTTAACTTCGCAAAGCCGCGCGCGGCCAAGAAACTATATTTCGATGTCATTCCAAAGACAGTGGATGAATATTATCAACACCTGTCGGGCTGGTCGCGGCAAGATGAAAAGCAGCGCGCCAATAATCCTGTTTGGCATATCCACAATGGCAATCCGCCAAATGAAAACCCGCCGCTGACCTTTGCGCTTTTGCTTAATTTGGTGAGCGCGGCCAATGCCTCTGATACGGATACGCTATGGGGGTTCATTAAAAAATATGCGCCCGACGCAACGCCGGAAAACAGCCCAGGGCTCGACCGGCTCACCCATTATGCGGTGACCTATTATGAGGATTTCGTGAAGCCAAATAAGGCTTACCGCGCGCCGAGCGATCAAGAGCGGGCCGCCCTTGAAGATTTGACCCGGCGTTTTCGGAGCGTCTCTGGTGATGAAGCCTCAGATGGGGAAGCTTTGCAAACTCTGATTTTCTCCGTTGGCAAAGATCATAAGTTTGAGAACCTGCGAGATTGGTTCAAAGCGATTTATGAAGTTTGCTTAGGCCAGAGCCAAGGCCCGCGATTTGGGTCTTTTGTCGCTATTTATGGCCCGTCCGAGACGGCTGACCTTATCGAAGGCGTGCTTAAAAATTAGATATGAATTCTGCGTGATGCAGTTGTAATAACATTTGTCTTTACGAAACCCCCGTTTCTGTGGAACGCAGGAGGGGATGAAACGCGCGCTAATATCCATTGTGACTGTTCTGAGCGTCTTCGGCGCAGGGCTAATGTCATTTGCAAACTCGCCTGAGACGATTCGTCAGTCTATCACGGTTGGAGATTTTGCCGCTGCCTTCACCCAAGCCGAAACATTAGAGACGGCGGAAGGTTATGCCCTTGCGGCAGAAAGTCTTTTGTCCGAAATCATGTTGGGTCTTGCCGAGAAGAATAAGAAACAAGCCAAACGCGCGCGAAATTTTGCCCAAGCCGCGCTAGATTTAGACCCGTCAAATCAAGCTGCGCGCCTCCAATATGCGGTTGCAGATGGGTTTGTTGGCCGCGAAGCGGGCGACGTATCAGCTTGGATGAAAAAGCTGCCGCAGAAGGCGGAAGCCATTATAAAGGCTTACCGCTCTGACTATCCGAATGACGCCCGAGGCGAGGCTTTGCTTGGTGCATGGCATCTCACGGTTGCGCGAAAGGCTGGCAATGAAAGGGCTAAGAAATGGTTCGGCGCTAATATTGCGGATGGCCGTAAGCTCTCCCAATCAGCGCTTGCCGCGCAGCCCGATGATATTGTGATTGCCGTGAATTATGCCTTCTCCCTACTGGCCCTAGAAGATGAGGACTTCAGTGATATTGAAGAGGTCCGTCAGGTTTTGCAGGCGGTCTCAACTCTCAATCCCGAAGATCATTTGGGACGGGTTTTGAAAGATTATGCGGCCGAAGCGTTAGGCGAGATTGAAGACCGCGAGCGCGTGCGCGGCTATGCGGAATTGTTCCTAGAAGGGAAAGTTCCAGAGTTCGCGGCAGAAAATTAGAGGCTATCTTACTGGGATATCCAGATGATGCGCCCAATCCATAGGACGTCCTGCCGACTTAAATTTCGGTCTTCATATTCTGGGTTTAATGAGGTTAATTCGACCACTGTTTCTGTAAGCTTGCGTAATTCTTTCGCCATGACTTCCCCGCCGTGGGTTTTGACAACTACCCGGTCGCCGCGCCTGACGGCGGCATTTGGCGCGACTAGGATTTTATCACCCGCACGTAAAACAGGGTCCATGCTATCGCCCGCAATTTCTAAGGCATAGACATTCTCATCTAACTCCCCCGGCACGCGCACATCTTCCCAAGAGCCGCCGCAGGGAAAACCCGCATCGTCAAAAAACCCTTCGTCGCCTGCTTGCGCTAATCCGATAACGGGAATTGCGGGGCCTGATGGGCCTTTATTTTTTGCCATACAGGCGAAGTCTTCGAAATCCATATCGACCGTTTTTAAAACTTTGGAGATGGATTCTGTTGAGGGCCAACGTGGTTTGCCTGCTGATGTCACGCGTTTTGATTTATTGAAACTGGTTGCATCTAATCCGGCGTCGCGTGCCAGACGCGAGGGCGAGATAGAGAGTTTAAGCGCGAGGCGGTCAATCGCGCCCCAGATTTCACTATGGGATAGCATGAGGCGGTGTTAGGACTATATACCTATCGCGTCAAATAAAAAGCCCGTCAAAAGACTGGCTTTTTTAAAGTTTCATTCGGCGTTAGAACTTAATTATAAGCGCTCTCACCATGCAGGCTGGCATCCAATCCTTCAAACTCTTGTTCTTCGTTGACGCGTAAGCCCAGCGTCAGTTTTAGCACCAAGAGGATGAGGAAGCTGGCAATGACAGACCATGCGACGACGGCCGCGGTTCCGACGAGCTGCGTCATAAATACGCCGCCGCCATTGCCGCCAAGAACCTCAGCTGAGAGGAATGGAAGAAGTAAGATACCCAAAATACCACCCACACCGTGAACCGCGAAGACATCCAAACTATCATCAATCTTCAGCTTCACGCGGATAAGATAGACCGCTCCGTAACAGACAAGGCCGCCCGCCAGACCGATAAGTAGCGCGCCGCCCGGCCCAATCACGCCTGCAGCGGGCGTGACTGTGGCCAGTCCTGCAATTGTTCCCGTCGCTGCGCCGACTAATGTTGGCTTTTTATTTGTGAAAGCTTCGATGCCAACCCAGACCAATGTTGCTACAGAGGCAGAAATATGGGTGACGAGGAGCGCCATGCCTGCGCCGCCGTCCGCTGCAAGTTGCGAGCCGCCGTTAAAGCCGAACCACCCGACCCAAAGCATGGAGGCGCCAATCATCACAATCGCGGGGCGATGCGGCACAGCTAGCTCAGTTGGGAAACCTTTCCGCGCGCCAAGCATAAAGACATAGACAAGGGCGGACACACCCGCTGTTGCGTGAACCACAAGGCCGCCAGCAAAGTCGACAACGCCGCCGCCATAATTGGACAACCAGCCGCCACCCCAAATCCAATGGGTAACGGGCGCATACACAACTAAAATCCAAAGCGCCGTGAAAATAAGCACTGGCAGAAATTTCACACGTTCCACAAAGGCACCCACAATCAAGGCCGGCGTAATGACCGCAAAGGTCATTTGAAAGGCAAGGAAGGTGGTTTCTGGAATCGCGAGCCCATCGACGATCGTGTCCGGTTTAAGTTGATTGAGGAACAGATTCTCTAATCCGCCCCACCAGCCATTCGCCGTTCCAAAAGCAATGGAATATCCCGCTACGACCCAGACAATAGAGGCAAGCGCTGCAATGGCGTAAACTTTCATGAGGACTGAAAGATAATTCTTCGCGCGAACAAGACCGCCATAAAACAGCGCGAGGCCCGGTAAGCTCATAAAGAGGACCAAGGCCGTGGCCGTTAAAATCCAAGCCGTATCGCCGG
>CAZNXP010000036.1:0-12867 GCA_964576955.1 uncultured Algimonas sp. | reverse complement strand
ATTTCGATATGCGTATCGTTGAATATTTCGCCGAAGAGTTCAAAAAAGAGAACGGCATTGACCTTAAGAAAGATAAACTCGCGTTGCAGCGTCTTCGCGAAGAAGGCGAGAAGGCCAAGAAAGAGCTCTCAACAGCCTCAACCTATGAAGTGAACCTCCCCTTCATCACAGCGGACGCCTCTGGCCCGAAACATTTGAACATGAAGCTCACCCGCGCCAAGCTCGAAAAGCTTGTTGATGATCTGATTAAGCGTACAATCGCGCCGATCAAAAAAGCCATTGCCGATGCCGGAATCACAGCCTCTGATATTGATGATGTCGTTCTCGTTGGCGGTATGACACGTATGCCAGCTGTCCAAGAAGCCGTGAGCAAATATTTCGGTAAAGACCCGCATAAGGGCGTCAACCCAGATGAAGTCGTCGCGATGGGCGCGGCTATTCAGGCGGGCGTCTTGCAAGGCGATGTTAAAGACGTTCTTCTTCTCGATGTGACACCGCTTTCCCTTGGTATTGAAACCGAAGGCGGCGTGTTTACACGTATGATTGACCGCAATACAACAATTCCGACCAAGAAAAGCCAAGTCTATTCAACGGCGGCAGATAACCAATCTGCTGTGACGATTAAAGTCAGCCAAGGTGAACGCGAAATGGCAGCGGATAATAAACTCCTTGGTCAATTTGATCTTGTGGGTATTCCGCCGGCACCGCGCGGCATGCCGCAAATCGAAGTGACTTTCGATATTGACGCTAATGGTATTGTGAATGTGTCGGCCAAAGATAATGCGACCGGCAAAGAGCAGCAAATTCGCATTCAAGCTTCTGGTGGTCTGTCCGATGAAGATATTGAAGCGATGGTCAAAGATGCTGAAGCTAATGCGGAATCTGATAAAGAGCGCCGCGAACTTGCCGAAGCTAAGAACCAAGCTGAAGCTATGATCCATAAAGCCGAGTCTGATTTGAAAGAACATGCTGAGGCCATTTCTGAAGAAGATAAAGCGGCTGTCGAAGAAGCTCTCGCCGAAGCCAAAGAAGTCGCTGAAGGCGAAGATACAGCGCTTATCGTCGATAAGGTTCAGGTCCTTTCTGCTGCGCTGATGAAAGTTGGCCAAGCGATGTATGAGCAAGCGCAAGCCGATCAAGATACAGGCCCCGCGTCACAAGCTGACCAAGCGGAAGACGATGATGTTGTTGATGCTGAATTTGAAGATGTTGACGATGAAAGCGCTGCGTAAACCGCGCGTCATTTGACGAGAGTTAAGGCTCCGCGTTTATAGCGCGGGGCCTTTTTCAAATGGGGACTCACACACATATCGACCTGCCCTTTGGGCAATATGCCTTGCCAGCTAAGCGAGAGAATATTCGTTTAGGCGCGCAGGCTTGCCGCGACACGCGGCTAGGCCGCTGGTGGACGTCTTTTGCGCGCAAGCGGGCGATAAAGGGTTTGAGTGAGCCTTTTGATGTCACCGTGGATAAGACCTTTGGCGTTAAGGCCCGGCTTTATCCCTCGACTAATCGCTGTGAAAAGCGCGCGCTCTGCGGCGTTGATATCTGGGATTACGGCGAACGCGAGGCCCTTCGCGCCCATATCGAAGCCAGCGATTTAAACCGCCCCTATGTCTTTTTGGATGTTGGCGCCAATGTCGGGCTCTATTCTCTTTTTGCTCATGGCTATGCGGCGCGAACAGAGCAAGATATTCGCCTGATTGCCATTGAGCCAAGCGCAGAGATGGGCGCGCGCCTCACTGTAAATGCGGCGGTTAGCAAAGCCAATATTGAAATAAACCGCTATGCTATCGCGGCCGAGGCAGGCGAGGTATTTCTCTCTGATGGGGGCGGGAATCGCGGCGAAGGGCAATTGGCTGATAGCGGCGAACGCGTTACCGCGTTGACGTTTTTGCAATTTTGTGAAGCGCAAAACATCACCCGCATAGACGGACTGAAGATGGATATTGAAGGCCAAGACCTCGCAGTCCTGACCCAATTTTTCAGCCAAGCGCCTGAAAGCCTTCATCCAAATATGATGATTCTGGAAATAGATGAGACATCTGACGCTCCGCTCATTGAACTCGCGCAGGCGAATAACTATTTGATAGTTAAACGCACACGCATGAACATAGTCGTGACGAAACGGGATAATACGTAAATGGCTAAGCGCGATTATTACGAAACACTTGGCGTGTCTAAGACCGCCGATGCGAAGACGATGAAATCCGCCTTTCGTAAAAAGGCCATGGAATGCCACCCTGACCGGCATCCTGATGATCCCGAGGCGGAAGCGCGCTTTAAAGAGCTTAATGAGGCTTATGGGGTTTTATCCGATGAGCAAAAGCGCGCGGCCTATGACCGCATGGGTCACGCGGCCTTTGAACAAGGCGGAGGCGGTGGTGCGGGCGGCTTTCAAGATTTCAACGATATTTTCAGCCAGATTTTTGGCGGCGGTGCGGCGGGCGGCGGTTTTGCAGATATGTTTGGCGGCGGCGGACGGCGTCAGCGCCAAACGACGCAGCGCGGCTCTGACTTACGTTATGAATTAGAGATTACACTCGAAGAAGCCTATGCGGGCAAAGACATAGATATTACCGTTCCGATTGCAGAAGATTGCGAGCGCTGTGAGGGGATAGGCGCAGAGCCAGGCGCCAGTGTTGAAACCTGTTCGACCTGCGCTGGTCATGGCCGCGTGAGAACCCAGCAAGGCTTTTTCCAAATGGAACGCGCCTGTCCAACCTGCGGCGGGCAAGGTGAATATGTCTCCAACCCCTGCAAAGCCTGTGACGGCGTTGGGCAGACACGGCAAGAAACGGAGCTTGACGTCTCCATACCTGCGGGGGTGGAAGACGGCACACGTATCCGCCTGTCAGGTCAAGGCGATGTGGCGCCGAAACGCGGCAATTCTGCGGGTCGTCAGCGCGGAGACCTCTATATTTTCGTCGGCGTGAAATCTCACGACCTATTTGAACGCGACGGGGCGAACCTTTTCTGCCGCGCGCCTGTGCCGATGACGACGGCGGCGCTGGGCGGAGAAATTGAAATCCCGACCATTGATGGCGGCCGCTCCAAAATCAAAGTTAACGAAGGCAGCCAGACGGGCAAACGATTGCGCCTGCGCGGTAAAGGTATGAGCGTGCTGCGCTCGGATAAGCGCGGCGATATGTATATTGAACTGGCCATTGAAACGCCGTCTGGCCTGACAAAGCGCCAGCGCGAATTGCTGGAAGAATTTGCCGCCGAAGGCGGCGATCACTCTGTCTCTCCAGAGAGCCGAAATTTCTTTGATAAGGCGAAGTCGTTCTGGGAAGATTTGGTTGACTAGGGCTGTTCCAGACTTTGATGTAGAAAAACGGCGGCGTTGGTATGCGGCCGTTATGGGTACTGTAAGTGCTTTGTCGATAATGATAATAACTTTCATTAAAGAGCTAACTGGTTCTGGAGGTTTTTGGGGTATTTTATTTTTATGGGTACTCTTAACAGTCTGTATTAGCCTGGCGGCCTATATGCTTTGGTATAAGCCATATTCTAACCGTTTCCGAGCCATTGTCGTGAGTACCCTAGCGGTAATTCTTGGATTTTTTTTAGTATTTGTAATTCTCGCTCTATCAGATGGATATGAGCTTAAATATGGAATTCCAGTTTATTTATTCAGTCATTTCCTTGCAATAAATGTTGGTTTCTTTGGTGTGCAATTTATAGCGCCCGTGATTATTGGCTGGCTTTTTGCGCGAAAGCCATCAGATGAACGAGATAGTTTTTAGCTCTACGTTCCATATTTGATTTAGCTTAATCTTTCTGCGCTAAGGCGCTTTTATGAAACTTGCCTCTAAACGCCGCAAATTTGTGACGCTTATGACTTTGTTTGCAACGTCATTTTCCATCTCAATTATTGGTCCAAAATTAGGGCCACAATCAGACCTACTGGCGGATACGTTTAAAATTGCGCTTCTCGTTGCGGTTTCCACGGCGATTATTAGTTTTTCGGCTTGGACATTGACCTATTGGAAGGGGAACAGCCCGCTTCGCGGCGCGGTCGCTGGCGCGATAACGGCGCTTTTAATTGTGCCTTTGCCCGCGGCGGCTTGGAGGTTTAAAACGGAAGTCCTTTCCGCCTATCAAGAGACAGGTTTAATTCCCGCTATATTTTCAGCAGTCGCGCCCACAATTGGCGCAGGGCTTTATACTTTCGTCGATATCACTAAAGCCTCGCTAATTGCCGTGGTAGGGAGCCTCTGTCTTGGCGCTGGCATCGCTTATTATGTGGGCGCTAAAACGCGGATAGCTTAGGCTCCGATAAAGCCTGAAATCAAATAAAGCCCCGTCGTAATCGCCCCGCCAATGAGTGCATAGGGGAGTTGCGTGCGGATATGGTCGATATGGTCATTGGCCGTTGCCATACTGGCGATGATGGACGTGTCTGACGTCGGGCTACAATGATCGCCAAATATGCCGCCGCCAAGCGCCGCTGCAATGGCAAGGGTCGGGCTGACATCCATGCCTTGGGCAAGCGGCACGGCAATGGCGATCATAATCGCAAATGTCCCCCAGCTTGTCCCCGTAGAGAAGGCGACGAAACAACTAATCAGGAAAATCATCGCGGGCACGAGGGCGGGCGAAATAAAGCCTTTTGCTGTTTCGGCAACATAAAGTCCTGTACCCAAATCTTTACATAGGCTCCCCAAAGCAAAGGCCAGTACCATTAATATCGCGAGAGGCACCATGCCAGACATGCCAGATAAGACCGTTTCGAAACTCTCTCGAATACCTAATTGCCCGCCAATTTTATAAAGAACCATTGCGCCGAGCACGGCAAAGCTTGTCGCATAGAGAACGGATTTTGAGCCTGATCCGCCAGACAATGTGCCAAAGAGGCCGGACTCTTTCAGGCTCGCTAAACCCCCGCCCGTCATGATGAGGAAGACGAACATAAGGCCGACCATCAGCAAAATGGGGATGAGCATATTTCGCGCTTTGGCTGCGACGCCGGCTTTCGCCTCGACGTCTGACGCGCCGTCGCCCATCATGATTTTCGCGCCTTTCCGATTAAGACGTCCCGTCTCTCTGGCGCGCTGCTCCGCTGTTTTCATTTCGCCTACATCGCGCCCGCTTAAGATGACGAAAATGAGGATAAGGATGACGAGCATCGGATAGAAATTCAGCACAGTTGCGCCAATGAAAATTTCTAAGGGCGAGCCGTCCAAACCAGATTGGGCCGCAATCAATCCCATGATAAAGGCGCCCCACGCATTAAAGGGGATAAGGATAGAAGAGGGCGCAGAGCCGCTATCGGCGATATAGGCTAGCTTTTCACGTGGGATACCCAGACGGTCAAACACGGGGCGATACAATGCGCCAACAGTCATAATTGAGATATTGCTCTCAATAAATAAGAGTAACCCCGTGCCGAGGGCGAGCAGTTCAACAAGGCGTCTTTGACCTCGGCTTTCGGCTTTGTCCGACATGGCCTCGAGTTTCTCCATCAACCAATTGACAAATCCCGCCACGCCGCCGGAGCGCTGTATGAGCGCGATGAGTGCCCCGACAATTAAAGTGAAGAGTATAATGCGCGTATTGCCTGCGCTCTCAAAGACGCTGACGATGGCGTCCATTGTATCAAATGTCCCTGTCAGCGGATTACCGCCTGCTAGAATGACAAAGCCAATCCAAAGGCCCGCGGCCAGAGACAGAAAGACTTGCCGTGTCAGCAAGGCCAATCCAATCGCCAGAACGGGGGGGAGCAGGGAGAGAAAGCCAATCGAATTTTCCATAAGGTCCGATAGCGCGCTCTGCCTCGCGCGAAAAGGACATTTTGAAAGGCCCGAAATAGAGGACTTCACTCTTTGGGGTTTGCTCTATATGAGCTCCCGCGATGACAGGCCCTATCGATATATTAGTGCAAGCCGAAGGCTGGCCTGATTGCGCAGCGCTCGGGGAGCGGGCTATTGCGGCCGTGAAGGCGCAGCTAAGTGCGCCGCGAGAGGGTGAGCTGTCCCTTGTCCTTTCCGATGATGCGCAGATTCGCGCTCTAAATCGCGATTTCCGAAATAAGGACAAAGCGACCAATGTGCTTTCATTTCCGCAAAACGGCCCGCTTCTCGGGGATATTATTTTGGCGCGAGAAACGGTTGACCGCGAAGCGCGCGAAAAAAATATCTCTTTCGAGGCGCATGTGACTCATCTTATCATTCATGGCTGGCTGCATTTGCAGGGCTATAATCATGAAACGGATATGGCCGCACATGAAATGGAAGCGATTGAAATTGCCGCTTTAGGCAAGCTGGGCATTGACAACCCTTATCAGGTGAGTGACGACTAATTCTATCATGACTGACGACATTTCGACCGCCGTGCCGCCAAAACGCCGATTGCGTGATTTTCTCAAACGCACACCCGCTGACACACCCTCAACCCCAAAAGCTTCTGACCTGTCGCAGCGCCGCATGGTGACAGCGGCGGAGCGTTTCCACCGTTTGCGGGTGGATGATGTTATGGTGCCCCGCGCTGATATTGTTGCGGTCGATAGTACATCTACCCTGACAGAATTATCTGCCGCCTTTAAGGCTGCGGGGCATTCGCGCTTGCCCGTTTATAAAGAGACATTGGATGACCCAACGGGCATGGTGCATATTAAAGATTTGCTTCCCTATCTCATGCTGGATGCAAAGGGCCGGACGAATAAGACCTATCCAGATAAAAAAGTGCTTCAATATATCAAACGCGAAGTCCTCTTTGTGCCGCCCTCAATGCTGGCCCAAGACCTTCTGCGCAGAATGCAAGGCCGCCGTATTCATATGGCGATTGTCGTGGATGAATATGGCGGCACAGACGGCCTCGTCACCATTGAAGATCTCATTGAGACGATTGTCGGCGATATTGATGATGAGCATGATGAACGCGACCCCGTCGTCCAGATTGTGACCGGAAAAGGCGGCCGGACGGTTTGGGAAGCGGATGCACGAATTCTGATTGATGATTTTGAAGCCTCATTAGGCCGTGATTTTGCTACGCCGGATGAAGAAGATGATGTCGATACATTGGGCGGGTTGATTTTCACATTGGCGGGCCGCGTACCTGAACGCGGAGAGATTATTCGCCATGCCTCTGATGTGGAGTTTGAGGTGATAGACGCCGATTCTCGCCGCGTAAAACGCCTGCGCATCACAGATACCCGCCGAAGAGATTCGGTGAAGCCAAAAGAGCTACCGGATCAAGATTTTGGCGAAACGCCGCCTGCCTCAAACTCATAATGCTGCAAAGCGTTTTATTTCGCAGTGACGGCTGGGCTGGCCGCGCGCTTGGATTGGTCTTTGGCGCAATAGCCGTGCTGGGCCATGCGCCGTTTCATTTTTGGCCGATTGCGCTGCTGTCTCTTGCCTGCCTGTTCGCGCGGCTAGATTGGGCGTCCCAAGCGGAGCGGCCCGGCAAGGCTGGATTTTCAGTCGCGCTTTGGTGGGGCTTGGGTTATTTTGCGGCGGGGACCTTTTGGATTGGCTCGGCCTTTATTGAGCGCGGTCCGGAATTTATCCCAATCATGCCCTTTATGGTGGGCGGCCTTGGGCTTTTGCTGGCGATTTTTTGGGGGCTCGCGGGAGCTTTTTTGACCCGCGCTAAAGTGTCAGGCCTATGGGCGGTTTTGGGTTTCACGGCGGCCTTTTTGCTGGCGGAGCTGACTCGGGGGCATATTTTTGGCGGATTTCCGTGGAACCTACCCGCTTATATATTCGAGGCGGGCTCTCGCCCGTCTCAAATTGCGCGCTGGATTGGGGCTTATGGCCTATCAGCGTTGGTTTTATTTATAAGCGCTGCGCTCGGACAGGCGCTCTTACGCCGCAACCAAATCTGGCTATATGCGGGGTCACTTATCCCGATAATAGGGCTTTACGGGATTGGGCATATCCGTCTGTCTGGAGCTTCGCTTGCCACTCATCCAGATATTAATCTGCGAATTGTGTCTGTTCCCTTTAAACAATCACAGATGATGTCGCCAAATAGCGCCATTGACGTCACTAATGATTTTATTCGAGCCAGTATTCAGCCTGGCATAAAAGAGGTGACCCATTTAGTTTGGCCGGAAGGCGCGGTGCGCGGTTTTCGAGGTCCAGCTATGGATGACCCAGAACTGCTAAAAGCTGTGGGGTCTTTACTCGCGAATGGTGATGAGACGCCGCCGATCTGGTTGATGAACTCGCTCCAAACAGAATTAGATCAAACCCGCCAGCGCTATTACAACGCTTCAGTCGCCATTGAGTTCAATGCCTATGGGGTGGCGATTAATTCGGTCAGCAATCGAAAGCGTAAGCTTGTGGCCTTTGGTGAACATATTCCTTTCATGGATTGGTTTGAAGATGTTCAGTTTCCTTTGATTTCTACAAACCTTGCCTCCATTTCTCCTGCTAAAGAAAAACGTCTAGCTGATTTTCCGGGATTGCCGCGTCTCTCGCCGCAGCTTTGTTATGAAGTGGTTTTTCCGGGCCTCACGCCGCGCGGTGACGGGAAGCCCGCTGAATTTATTTTGAATCAATCTAATGACGCCTGGTTTGGCCGCAGCGCTGGACCTGCTCAGCACGCAAATACGGCCGCGTATCGCGCGATTGAAACGGGTTTGCCAATTATCCGGGCGGCTTCAAATGGAATCAGTGGCCAAATTGACCCCTATGGAAGGACTCAGGATAAGGTTGTGAATTCAGAAACTCATCACATAGATGTGAAGCTCTTTAAGCCATTGAATTTTAACGATAAAATCAAATTTATCGATTTTCTCTTACTATTGATAAGTCTATCAACATGCGGCATAGTGTCATACGTTAGAGGGCAGAGAGTGGGATCTCGCGCCTAAAAATGAAACTAAAAAACAATTAGCTCGGTATTCTTTGGTGGAGGCATCAAGGGCAATTTTTGCTAGATACTAGGGTTTAGATGGGATTAATTATGAGTGAGAAACTTGGCCCGAGATCGCCAAATCCGGTCGATGTACATGTGGGGGCACGTGTACGTTTACGCCGAAAAATTCTGAAACTTAGCCAAGAGAAATTGGGCGAGCAGTTAGGGGTAACTTTTCAGCAAGTTCAAAAATATGAACGGGGTGCAAACCGTGTTGGCGCGAGCCGTCTTTGGAAACTCTCTGAGGTGCTCGATGTGCCTGTGAATTTTTTCTATGATGGTTTATCAACAGAATATGGGGGGCAATCTGAAAGCTCAGCACTGCTGTCTGAAACGCCAGATCAATCGCCTGTCGTCTATGATTTCATCAATTCGACGGATGGTGTGAGCCTTGCGAAAGCGGTTTTGAAAATCAAAAACAAGGCGGTTCGTCGCCAGATTTTAGAGCTCGCTCGGTCTTTGGGTGAAAATCAAGACGAATAGCACTTTATAGTTCATGCCGTGCCGCCTATAGGCGCGGCAATGAGCTTTGATCGTGACACCGATAAATTCCGGACCTTTGGCCGTGCCAAAGGCCGCCGCCTCTCGCCGCATATGCAGGCGGTTTGGGATGAAGCTTTTCCGAAATTAAAATGGGATATGTTCGCTCCGCTGCCCGATGGAGAGCTATGGCTGGAAATTGGCTTTGGCGGTGCGGAACATTTACTTTGGCAGGCGGAGCACCATCCCGATATTCATCTTATTGGCGCAGAGCCATTTTTAAACGGTGTGGCGAAAGCCGTGCGCGGCGCCCATGATTCAAATTTAGAGAATCTGTCTCTCCATCATGGTGATGTGCGAGATCTGTTAGACGCTTTACCAGATGAGGCGCTGTCTAAAATTTTTGTCCTTTTTCCAGACCCATGGCCGAAAGTTCGTCACCATAAACGACGATTGCTTCGGTCTAAATTTATCGCAGAATTGCACCGCGTGCTAAAATCTGGCGGGGAACTCCGTTTTGCTAGCGATATTATTCATTACGTGGATTGGACATTGTCCCGGTTGAAACGCCACGGCGGTTGGGATTTCACCCATATTGAGAATTCAAATTGGCGCAGCCGCGGCGAAGATTGGCCCGGAACGCGCTATGAAGCTAAGGCGGGGCGCGAAGGCCGCCCTTGCCATTATTTCAAATTTACCCGAACAGATTAAGTGATTTATCATAGATAGGATTTTCCATGCGCCCAAATAACCGAGCTCTCGATCAACTTCGCGAGGTATCTTTCGAACCTGGCGCTAATGCCTATGCCGAAGGGTCTTGCCTTGCCAAATTTGGCGGCACCCATGTATTATGCACAGCCTCTATTGATGAAGGCGTCCCGCGTTGGTTGAAGGGTAAGGGCCGTGGCTGGGTCACGGCAGAATATGGTATGTTGCCGCGTTCTACTCATACGCGAAACTCGCGTGAAGCGGCGCGCGGAAAGCAAAGCGGGCGCACAGTTGAAATTAGCCGCTTGATTGGCCGTTCTCTACGCGCCGTCATTGATCTTGAAAAATTAGGGGAGCGCCAGATCATCGTCGATTGCGATGTGATGCAAGCAGACGGCGGAACTCGCACGGCTTCTATTTCTGGCGGCTGGGTTGCGCTTTGGCTCGCTTGCGAAAAGCTGGTTAAAGAGGGCGAACTGGAGGAAAATCCGATGTTTGCAAATATGGCCGCCGTTAGCTGCGGTATTGTCGAGGGCGAGTGTCGTCTCGATTTGGAATATACCGAAGATAGCGCGGCCCAAGCGGATGCAAATTTCGTTCTGACGGATAAGGGCGGAATTATTGAGGTTCAGGCCAGCGCTGAAGATACGCCCTTTACAGCAGATGAAATGAATGAGCTTACGCGCCTTGCCGTTAAAGGCATCAGCGAACTTTGCGCCCTCCAGCAAGCTGCGATTAAATAGCTCAAAGGTCGCAAGATATTGGATATTGATATGATGAACCGCAAAACGCTTTTATCTTCCCTCGCGGCCGAGGCTGACCGAGATATAAATATCCGAGAGCTATTTAATGCGGAGCCTGATCGCATGTCGCGCTTTGTCATGCGCGAAGGGCCGCTGCGGGCCGATTTTTCGAAACAGGCTTTGGATAAAAAGGGCCTGGGTGCCTTGCTGGCAATGGCGGCCAAATGTGATCTAGAAGAATGGCGCGCGAAATTATTTGCAGGCGAGCGCGTTAATACATCTGAAGACCGCGCCGTCTTGCATATGGCGCTGCGCGGTGTGGGCGGAACGGCTGAAAATCAAAAACAAGTCGCCGAGATGCGCCAACATATGGCCAGCTATGCCAAAGCCGTTCGCGCGGAAGGCAAATTTAAAAATATCGTCCATATCGGCATAGGCGGATCAGACCTCGGCCCGCGCCTTGTCGCCGATGCTTTCGAAGCGGCAGCTGAGCAAAGCCTCACCCTGCGCTTTGCTGAAAATGTCGACGGGGCCTCCGTAAATGATGCGGTGAAGGGATTAAATCCCGCCGAGACTTTAGCCGTTGTTGTGTCCAAATCTTTCGGGACGCAGGAAACAAAAATGAACGGAGAAAGCGTTCGCGATTGGCTCGGAGACTTTGGTAGCTCAAATATGATTGCTGTGACGGCCAACCGAGACCGCGCGGAAAGCTTCGGTATTGCGCCTGAGAATATTTTTGATTTTTGGGATTGGGTCGGCGGACGTTATTCTGTTTGGTCCGCTGTGGGGTTGTCATTGCAAATTGCATATGGCCCCGATGTTTTTGCAGAATTTCTAGACGGGGCGAAAGCCATGGATTTGCATTTCCGAGATCAGCCCTTGCAAGAAAACCTGCCTGTGATGATGGCTTTGGTTGGGGTGTGGAACCGCAATGGTTTGGGATATGGCTCGCAGGCCGTTATTCCATATGCGCGCCGCTTGCGGAAATTCTCGGCCTTTCTGCAACAGCTTGAAATGGAGAGTAACGGAAAATCTGCGACCCGAGACGGGGCGGGGGCCGGCCTAACCTGTCCCGTGATTTGGGGTGATGAAGGTACAAATGGCCAACACGCTTTTTTCCAATGGCTACATCAAGGCCCAAGTGAAGGCCGTTATGGCGGCGCGCCCGTTGATTTTATCGCCGTGCTGAAAGACCATGAAAACCGACCTGCGCATCATAGCGCGCTTCTCGCAAATTGTTTCGCGCAATCCGAAGCGCTGATGTTGGGTAAGACGGAAGCTGTTGTCCGCGCTGAAAATTCTGATCGCGCTGATATTGACGCACTGGCCCCGCAAAAAACGTTCCCGGGCAACCGCCCATCCACGACACTTACCTTGGATGAACTTTCTCCGAATGCATTAGGTCATCTCATTGCGCTTTATGAGCAAAAGACCTTTGTTCAAGGCATTATTTGGAATGTGAATAGTTTCGATCAATGGGGCGTCGAACTCGGCAAGGTACTCGCCAACACAATTTTGGGCGAAATGGAGTCCGGTGAGACAGGCACGCATGACCCATCGACAATAGCTCTAAAGAACCTGATTAAATAAAGTCGTGAATGAAAAGGGGCGGGCAGGGAACGGCTTAGGGGGCAACCAGCGCCACTCAACCTGCCCAGGCCGGCTGCGTTCATCCCCCCAGATGTGTACGCTTCCGACCTCGAAAACTAGTTAGTTTATAGCGGCTGAATGCAAACTGAATGTCTCGACTCGAAAGCCCAAACAGGGCATCATCAAGATATGCGAGTATTCATTTTCAGTTTATGTTTCATGGTTGCGGGTTGTTCTGCACAGGGCCCCGAAACGGTGGAGGCTGAGATAAACCATCCTGTTATTATCTTGGAAACAAGTGCAGGCTCGATGGAAATTACCGTCTATCCGGACAAGGCGCCCATCAGCGCAGGTGATTTTCTGCGCTATGTCGATGACAAGCTTTATGACGCTCAGGGGTTTTACCGCACCGTCCATGCACAAAATGATCCGCTGAATATGGGCATGAGCCTCATCCAAGGCGGGCGTTTGGATAAAG